>DASVRH010000400.1:0-5841 GCA_036388715.1 Solirubrobacteraceae bacterium
GTAGGGCGAGATGTAGCCCTTGTCGAACTGCATGCCCTCGGTGAACTCGAGGTCCATGCCGAACGTCTGGCCCTCCTCGACGTTGACCACGCCGTCCTTGCCGACCTTCTCGATGGCGTCGGCGATGACGTCGCCGATCTCCTCGTCGCCGGCCGAGATCGTCGCGACGCGGGCGATCTGCTCCTTGCCCGAGACCTCCTTGGCCTGGTCGCGGATGTGGTCGACGACCTGGTCGACGGCCTTCTCGATGCCGCGCTTGAGGCCGAGCGGGTTGGCGCCGGCCGTGACGTTCTTCAGGCCGTCGCGGACGATCTGCTGCGCGAGGACCGTGGCGGTCGTCGTGCCGTCGCCGGCGACGTCGTTGGTCGCCGTGGCGACCTCGCGGACGAGCTGGGCGCCCTGGTTCTCGAAGACGTCCTCGACCTCGATCTCACGGGCGATGGTGACGCCGTCGTTCGTGATCGTCGGGGCGCCGAACTTCTTGTCGAGGACCACGTAGCGGCCCTTGGGCCCGAGGGTGACCTTCACCGCGTTGGCGACGGCGTCCACCCCGGCCTCGAGGGCCTTGCGCGCCTCGACGTCGTACTTCAGTTCCTTGTGAGCCATGTTCTCCGGGTTCTCCTAGGACTCGATCTTGGCCAGGACGTCCGACTCGCGGAGGACGAGCAGGTCCTCGCCCTCGACCTTGATCTCGGTGCCGCCGTACTTGCTGTAGAGCACCTTGTCGCCGGCCTGCACGTCGAGCGGGATGCGCTTCTCGCCGTCTTCGTCGTAGCGGCCGTCGCCGACGGCGATGACCTCGCCGCGCTGGGGCTTCTCCTTGGCCGTGTCGGGGAGGACGATGCCGCTGGCGGTCGTCTCCTCCTCCTCGATCGCCTTGACGATCAGCCGATCGCCGAGGGGCTTGAGCTTCATGGGACCTCCGTACTGGACGTGATGAATGGCACTCGTGGGTTCAGAGTGCCAACACCCGTCACTCTAGCGTGAGAAAGCGCGTCGTCAAGGGGTTTTTGGCACTCCGATCACGGGAGTGCCAGCCGCTTACGGCCCGTACGGGTCCCGGACCACGAGCTCCTGGTTACGGTCCTCGCGGCTGCCCCGCGCGCCGCCGTCGCCGTCGGTGTCGTCGTGCGCGGCGTCGAAGTCGTTGAACGACAGCTCGCGGGAGATCGACGCCATCCGCTTCACCGCGGAGGCCGACTGGCCCTGGCCCGCGCGCGGCGCGTCGGGGCCGCCCGGCTCCGGCGGCGCGGCGTGGTCGAGGATCGTCCCGAAGATCGACAGCGAGCCGTCGTGGTTGTCGAAGACGTCGAGCACGCGCGACTGCTGCGGCCAGTCGATGTGCGACGCCGTGTTGATCTCCCAGAAGCCGCCCTCGGCCGGGTTGGCCTCGTCGAAGTCGCGGGCGAACGGCGTGATGCGGTTGGCGTGCTCGTGGCCGTCGACGAGCGCGATCGCCGACGGGTGGCGGAGCAGCAGGCACTTCAGCGTCTCGTCGGGATAGGGCGGCGTCGCGTTGTCCTTCAGCAGGCAGGGGCGGTCGGGGAAGCCGGCCTCCTCCTCGATGCGCGTCTTCAGCCCGTAGTGGACGTCGGGGTCGTGGTCGCCGCCCTGGTCGGCCGTGGTCGGGAACGGGCTGACCGGCGGCTGGCCCATCGTGCGCAGCGAGTGGTGGGCGAAGACGAGCGAGTACCGCTTCGCCGGCCCGGTCTCGGCCTCGAGCAGCCGCTCGTGCAGCCACTGGAACTGCGTCTCCTCGATGTTGCCGTCCTCGAGGCCGTGCTCGGCGACGGTGTCGAGCGCGATGAACCGCGCCCGGCCGCGGTCGAAGTGGTAGTAGCCCTGGCCGTCGATCAGGCTCGCCGGGCGGTTCTGGAAGCCGTGGCCGACCGGAGAGCCCGTCGTGGCGAAGTGCTCGGCGATCCACTCGTGCTTGCGCAGCGGGCGCCGGCGCGGGTCGGGCGGGACGACGACGGTGGAGGCGCCGCCGCCGGTGATCGCGTTCTGGAGCACGACCAGCGCGGCCTGCTCGTCGCCGTTCTCCAGGTGCATGCGGATGTCGTCGGTCGTGCCCTCGGCGAGGTTCGACGGCTTCAGGCAGCCGATGGCGATCGCCTCGAGCAGCAGGTTGCGCGGCTGGTTGCCCGACACGAGGCCGTCGTGGTTGCCGAACACCGCGTACCAGGGGACGTCCTGGAGGCCGGTCGGGCGGAACGGCTCGTTCATCTGCTGGAAGAGGCCTGGGAAGTCGCGGACCTCGCTGGAGCGACCGTTCTCGGCCTGGCGCGGCGAGTAGCCGTTGCCGTCCTCGCCGGCGCTCGAGTCCGGCTCGTAGTAGCGGTGGTCGCCGCGGACGCCGTCGTAGCGGTCGCCCGGCGTGGCCCGCACGTCGCAGGGCGGCAGCGACGGGGACTCGGCCGGCGGCAGGTCGGTGCCCGCCACCGGCTGGTGGGCGCAGTTGCCGCCCGGCGTCTGGCCGGCGAGGAGGCCGGAGTCGGGCGTGACGGTCCGGTCGCCGTCGAGGATGTCGATCATCCAGCGCGTCTCGTTGCACTGGGTGTTGTCGGTGTTGTCGCCCGTGGTCATGACGAGCTCGACCTGCCTGGCCGGCGGGACCGGGCTCGTCGTGTTGCGCATCTGCTCGGCCATCTCCTCGAGCACCTGCGGGGACAGACCCTCGTGCGGGCGGTACGCGGAGGTGAACGGGCCGCCGAAGCGGTCGAGGAACTCGACGCGCAGCGGCGACTCCTCGTCGACGACGTGCGTGTCGGTCATCTGGCCGAAGAAGACGAGGCGCTCGCGGGTGCGGGCGCGCGCGGCCGTGGTCGTGCCCAGCTCCTGGCGCGGCGGGCCGTAGTCCTCGCCCGGCACGCTCTCCAGCCGGTTGTCCTGGTCGCTGTCGAGGATCCCCCGCTCGACGCTCGTGCGCGTCCATGCCCCGGCGGGGGTGGCGGCGAGCAGGCAGGCGGCGAGGATGGCGAGTACGGCGGCGGCGCGTCCCATGCGGCGATGAAAGCGGACCGCTTGGGCGAACGCGCCGGTTCAGCAGCGTCTACGCGCCCCAGGTGGGCTGCGTCCCGCGCACGACGCTCCTCGCGCGGCCTCCGCCCACGCGCACGACCCGCACCCTGCCCGCGCGCTCGAAGACCACGGACCGCGAGTCCGGCGAGAAGCTCGGGTACGCGTCGGCCGGGCCGGCGGTCAGCTCGCGCACGGGCAGCGCCGTCCCGACGCCGAAGAGCACGATGGCGCCCTCCCCGTCGACGGCGTTGTCGATCTCCTCGCCGCCGGCGTACGCGGTGGCGACCGCGAGGCGCCCGTTCGGGGAGATCGCGGGATGGCGCAGGTGGCGGCCGGCGGGGTCGAAGGCGACCTGCGGGCCCTTGTCGCCGCACGTCCCGTTCTGCTCGGACTCCGGATCCGGGACGCAGATGCCCTGGTCGACGGTCTGCGTGTCCGGCCGTGAGCCGAACTCGTCGGTCAGGCCCTCGCGCACGATCCGCGTCGCGTCGAAGAAGGCGACGAACGGCCGGCCGCCGCTCGCGGCCACCTGCCGCGGGTTCGCCCCGCTCGCCGAGGCCATGTAGCGGCGGTAGTCGATGGTGGAGAAGACGACGTTGATGCGCAGCTCGGTCCAGGCGACGAGCCGGCCGTCGCGCGACATGGCCACGTCGAACTGCGTGGCGTCGCGCGGCCCGTCGGGCGCCGAGTCGATGCGCCGGATCGAGCGCAGCCCGCGCTTCGTCAGCCGTGCCGTGAAGGCGCGCCCGCGCTCGGTGCGCAGGAACGCGAGCCGCCGGCCGCGGGCCGAGAGCGACGGACGGCGGAAGTCGCCGCCCCGCGTCAGGCGCTCGACGTGCCTGCCGTTCGAGTCGCTGCGGTAGAGGTCGCCGCCGCGGACGAAGACGATCACGCCCTTCGCGGTCGAGGTGGCCGGAAGGAGGGCCAGCAGGGCGATGGCGAGCGCCGCCGCGCGCACGGCCCGCAGAGTACTGGGCGTCAGTTCTGGAGGCCGCCGATGCCGAGGCGCCGCTCGGTGAACTCCGGCGGGTTCTCGATGATCTGCGAGAAGCGCACGACGGTGACGACGTCGTCGTCGGCCACCTCGCGCCCGTAGATCTGCTCGAGGAAGTGCTTCATCTCCTCGTGGCGGCGGAACTCGGGGTTGTCGTGCTCGATGTCGCGGGGCGACAGCTCGCGGAACTTCTTGACCTCGACCTGGTCGATCACGGCGTCGAAGATCTTCTCGCGGGGCGAGTGCTGGTACCCGATCGTGATGATGACCGCCTCGTTCTTGCGATAGCGGTGGGACTTGTCGCCCAGCCGGATCGTGGCCGTCTTGCGGCCGCGCTTGAGCTGGTCGGCGAAGATCCGCGAGTAGAAGTTCAGGACCTGCAAGGCGCAGGCAGACTAGCGCCTACGGCCCAGCGCCCGCTCGACCATTTCGCGCTCGCCCTTGTAGCTCAGCTCGGCGACGGCGTCCTCGAGCCGGACCCAGCGGACCTCCTCGACCTCGGCGTCGTGGTCGGCCTCGCTCCCGGAGCGGTACTCGAAGAGGAAGAACGTCACCAGCTTCGGGATCTTCCGGCCCCCGCGCTGGTACCAGTAGCGCACCTCGCCGAGCTGCTCGATGAGCTCGCCGGTCATGCCCGTCTCCTCCCGGACCTCGCGCAGCGCCGCCTGCTCGGGCGTCTCGCCCGGGTCGACGTGGCCCTTGGGCAGGGCGAGCACCTTCTTGCCCCCGGCGGCCCGGCGGACGGGGACGATGACGGCCACGCAGTCGCCGCGCAGGAGCACGCCGCCCGCGCTCACCTCGGCGGGCTTGCGCGGGGCGCGAGGCGGCTTGCGCGCCTCAGTAGACGTAACGCTGGAGGGCCGAAGGGTCGTGGACCGTCAGCCGGCCGCGGCCCTGGCTGACGATGCCGGCCCGCTCGAGCACCGCGAGGAAGCGGCTGGCCGACTCGCGCGAGGAGCCGGCGAGCTGGGCGAGCTCGGCCTGGGTGGCCGTGACGAGCACGTCGCTGGCCGCCGCGCCCTCGGCCTGCGCCTGCTCGACGAGCCCCGTCAGCACGGAGGCGACGCGACTCTGCACGGTCTGGAACGACTGGCGCGCCAGGCGCTCGTTGGCGGCGCGCAGCCGGCGGCCGAGGGCGGTGACGAGCTTGACGGCGATGTCGGGGTGCTCGCGCATCAGCCGCTTCATGTCGGCGCTCATGACCGCGAAGGCCTGAAGCTCGTCCATCGCCTCGACGGTCGCCGAGCGGCGCTCGTGGTCGAACATGGCCAGCTCGCCGAAGATGTCGCCGGGCCCGAAGCGGGCCAGCGCGATCGTGCGCCCGTCGGAGTGCTCGCGCAGGGCGCGCGCGTGGCCCGAGGAGACGATGTAGCACGTGTCGCTCTCGTCGCCCTCGCGGAAGATGACCTGGCCGGGCGCGAAGCGGCGCGGGACCGCCACCTCCCCGACGCGCGCGAGGTCGTCCGGGCCCAGCGTCTCGAAGACCGGGACGCGGCCCAGCAGCTCGACGACGTCCTGACCCACGGTCGCCATGGCCGGGGAGGCTATCGGGCGAAGGGGCGCCTTTCGTCGCTCAGGGGCCGTCGAGCGCGGCGTCGCGCCGCCGGCGCCGCAGGACGCGGGCGGCGGCGCCGGCCAGCAGGCCCAGGATCGCCAGCGGCAGCAGGGCGGCCGCGGCGACGACCACGACGCCCGCCGCCACCTCGAGGATCCGCCCGGCGTCGCCGAGGGCGTCGCCCGGCGTCCAGGCGCCGCCCTCGTCGGTCTTCTCGCCGGTGGACCGCAGGGTGACGCTGACCTTCGAGCGGTCGGCCCGGCGCTGGAGC
>DASVRH010000401.1:0-10086 GCA_036388715.1 Solirubrobacteraceae bacterium
TCCCTCCACGCGAGGAGACTACTCGGCGGGAACGGCCCGCAGGCGGCGATCTTCGCCGATCCGCAGCGTCACGCGCCCGGCCAGCAGGTCGAGCAGCTCGCGCCCGACCAGCTCGCGCCGCCAGCCGCGCAGGGTGCGGACGTCCGGCTCGTCGGCGCCGATCCGCACCGACTTCACGATCCGCTCGAGGTCGGCGCGCGCGGCGACCAGCTCGTAGGCCAGGCCGGCGTCGTACGTCCGCGCCCGCGTCAGCGACTCGCAGAGCGCGATCGCCGGCCCGTCACGGGGATCGGGCGGGATCGGCTTGTCGCCGTCGCGCGGTATCGGCTCGCGATCGCGGCCGCGCTCGACGGCGGCGAGGATGTCCTTGCCGCGCCGGCGCACGGCCTGCTCGTTGAGGCCGCGGATCTGCTGGAGACGCCCGATGTCCTTCGGCCGCCGGCGCGCGATCTCGATCAGCGGCGCGTCCGGCAGCACGGACGAGACGGGCCGGTCGTCGCGCTTGGCCGTCGCCTCGCGCCACTCGACCAGCTCGCGCGCGACCGCCCGGATCGGCGGGTCCAGCCCGCCGACGCGCGGCAGCTTGCCGAAGACGACGTCGAGGTCGCGCGTGTCGGTCACCGACTCGAGCGCCCGGCACTCCTCGCGCGCCCACTCCAGGCGGCCGCGCCCGGAGAGCTCGTCCTGGAGCTTCTCGGCGAGCTGGATGATGT
Organism: Solirubrobacteraceae bacterium; assembly: GCA_036388715.1. Classification (GTDB taxonomy): domain Bacteria; phylum Actinomycetota; class Thermoleophilia; order Solirubrobacterales; family Solirubrobacteraceae; genus CADCVT01. The sequence goes on from DASVRH010000401.1 coordinate 714, forward strand.
GGAGGACGTCCTCCCGCGCGTAGCTGACCTGCTCGTCGGTCAGCGGCCGCACGTCCCAGCGGGTGAAGCTCGCGCTCTTGCGCAGGCGCACCCCGAGGACGTCGTGCAGCAGCGCCTCGTAGCCCATCTGCGCGCCGCGGCCGGTGAAGCCCGCGGCGACCTGGGTGTCGAAGATGTTCGTGACCGTCGTGCCCCAGCTGCGGCGCAGGAGCGCGACGTCCTGGCGGCCGGCGTGGAAGACGATCTCGACGGCCGGGTCGGCCAGGACCTCGGCGATCGCCGTGGGGTCGAGCCCGGGCTCGAGCGCGTCGATGACCTCGACGTCGGCCTCGCCGTCCTCCCGCAGCACCGCGACCTGGACCACGCAGAGCAGCGCGCGGTAGCGGCCCTCGCCCATGAACTCGGTGTCGATGCCGAGCCTGCCTGTGGTCCTCGCGCGCTCGGCGAGGGTCTCGAGTCGCGTCACTGGGCGCTGAGGCTATCCGGGAGGGTCGGGTGCGCGGGGCACCTCGTCGGGCCAGACGCCGTGCTCGTCGAAGTACTCGCGCGCGCGGTCCTCGTCGTCGCGCTCGCGCTCGCCCGCCACGCCGATGCGGTAGAGCCAGTTGAGCAGCCACACCGACAGGCCCGCGCTGACGATCAGCAGCCCGCCCTCCAGCCCGTTGCGGCTCGGCTCGAGCGCGATGACGAAGATGCCGCCGAGGCAGATCAGGATCGGCAGCCCGATGCGGACGAACCTCATGCCGCCACGCTCGTCGGCTCGCGCGGGAGCTTCGCCGGGTCGAACCGGTCGAGGAGCGTGCGCATGGAGGGAGTCTCACCGGCGTCCGCCAGTCCCACACTCGCGGCGAGCATGCCCCGCACCCGCGCGGGCGACTCGGGCCGGTCGGCGAGCGTGACCGCCCCGTGGCGCTTGGCCAGGCGCGAGCCGTCGGGTCCGAGCATGAGCGGCACGTGGGCGTAGGCGAGCGCGGGCAGGCCCAGCCGGCGCCCGAGGACGATCTGGCGCGCCGTCGTCTCGGCGAGGTCCGCGCCGCGGACGACCTCCTCGACGCCCTGCGCGGCGTCGTCGACCACGACCGCGAGGTTGTAGGCGGGCGCGCCGTCGTTGCGGCGCACGACGACGTCGTCGACGGCGGCCTCGACGCGGCCGAGCACGCGGTCCTCGAACGCCGCCCGCTCGCCCCCGGCGCGCAGGCGCAGGGCCGGTGGCCGGCCCGCGCGCTCGAGCTCGGCCCGCTCGGCGGCGGTCAGCTCGCGGCACGTGCCCGGGTAGGCGCCCTCCGGCAGGGGCCCGTGGGGGGCGGACGCCGCCTCGCGGATCTCGCGCCGCGTGCAGAAGCAGGGGTAGAGCGCGCCGTCGGCGTCGAGCCGCGCGATCGCCTCCTGATACGCGCCGAGCCGCTCGGACTGCGTCATGACGGGCGGGTCCCAGTCGAGCCCGATCGCGGCGAGGTCGGCGAGCTGGGCCTCGGCGAGGCCGGGCCGGACGCGCCCGGTGTCGAGGTCCTCGATCCGCATGAGGAACGCCGAGCGGGCCGAGCGCGCGAACAGCCAGGCCAGCAGCGCGGTGCGCAGGTTGCCGAGATGGAGCGTGCCGGTGGGGGAGGGGGCGTAGCGCCCGATCACGTCCCCAGTGTGCCGCGCCACGTCGGGTGCGCGGGCGTCCAGCCCAGCTCCCGCTTGGCGCGGGCGTTCGACGCGCCGCGCTGCCGCGTCGAGAACGCGACCGCGAACGTCCCGGCCGCGACGCGCGCCACGAGCCCCGGCGCGCGGAACGGCTTCTTGGCACCGATCCGCTCGGCGACCTCGGGCAGCCACTCCCGCAGGGGAGCCGGCTCGTCGTCGACGACGTTGAGGATCCCGGCCGCCCCCGACCCGACCGCCGAGACGGTGGCGTCGGCGGCGTCGTCGACGTGGATGAACGAGGACACGCCCTCGCCGTCGCCCACGATCGGGTAGCGGCGCTTGCGGATCATCTCGGTCGTCGCGCCGTCGGCCGCGTACTGCGTGCCGGGGCCGTAGAACCAGCCGTAGCGCAGCACGAGCGCCTCGAGCCCCGACTCGAGCACCGTCCGCTCGCCCTCGGCGGTGGCCTTGAGCGTCGTCAGGAAGGGCTCGGGCGAGTCGAGCCACAGCGGGTCGTCCTCCGTGGCCGGCCCCTCTCCCGGGGCGTAGACGAACGCGATCGACTGCGCCACGAGCCGCCGCGCCCCCGCGTCCTGCGCAGCGCTGACGAGGTTGCGGTAGCCCTCGGTCCGGATCCGGTTCAGCCCGCCCATCTGCTCCTCGAACTTGCGCGGGTCCAGGCGCGGCGGGATGTCGGTGAGCTGGTTGACCACCACCTCCGGCCGTGCCGCCGCGACGACCTCCGCGACGCGCCCGGCGTCGAAGACGTCGCAGACGACCCCCTCGGCGCCGGCCTTCCGCACCGCCTCGGCCCGCTCCTCGAACCGCGTCATCGCCGTCACCTCGTGCCCGGCGGCGAGGAGACGGTCGACCAGCGGACGCCCGATCGCGCCCGTGCCACCCGCCACGAAGACCCTCATCGCCGGGACCCTACCGACGGAACTGGGTACGCTCGCGCGGCCGTGACCACCGACGAGCCCCAGGACATCCCGTGCCCGCCCTGCCGAACCACCGGAAAGGTGGTCTCGAACCTCGGCGGCACGCGCCAGGAGGTCACGTGCCCGTGGTGCGAGGGCACCGGACGGCTCAGCCCGGGACATGACGCGCAGTCAAGGTGGCGTCAGGACGAGCCCGAGCCGCCCGAGGCGGCGTAAGAGCAGCTGAAACGTCCGTCCGAGACGGGCTCCGACGCCTCAATCGGCGCGCCGCCGCGCCGATCCCGCATGGGACATGCTGCCTTTCCTCCGCGCGCTGGCGGTCGCCGCCTGCCTCCTCCCGTTCGCCGTCCCCGCCACCGCGGCGGCCGCGCCGGCCATCAGCCACGCCCAGGCCCAGGCGATCGAGATCGGCGGCGACGACGACGACGCCATCACGCCGGGCGACCGCATCCGCATCGACGAGAAGGTCGCGACGTCCACCGGCTTCAGCGGCGCGACGGGCACGCTCATGAGCCCGACCCCCGGCGTCTCGGTCGACGCGGCGGTGTCGCCCTACCCCAACACGGCGGCCGGCGGGCAGGCCCAGAACACCAAGCCGTTCGAGGCGACGCTCGCGGGCAACATCCCCTGCGGCACGCTGCTCCAGTTCACGCTCACGATGAACGCCACGGGCGGCTCGGACGCGACGACGTTCTCGATCCCGACCGGCTCCGAGGGGCCGTCGCAGCCCTACCCGAGCGCCGCCGGCCCGCAGCCGCTGGCCGACGCGACGCTCCAGCCCGGCGTGACCAACGCCCAGCTCGGCGTCATCGCCGTGGGCCGCGTCAAGCGCCTCATGGTGACGGTGGGCTCGCTGACCCATCCGCGCCTGTCCGACCTGCGCCTGGCGCTCGTGGCGCCCGACGGCGCCGAGGTGGTGCTCGCCGAGGCCGGGACCCTGAGCGGCGCCAACATGACCAACACCGTCTTCTCGAGCGACGCCTCGACCCCCGTGACGAGCGCCACCGGCCCGTACACCGGGGAGTACGCCCCGGCCGGCGACCTCGGCGCGTTCGCCGGGCGGCTGTTGAGCGGCACGTGGGCGCTGAAGGTGACCGACACGGTCACCGGCCAGACGGGCACGCTGAGCTCGTGGGGCATCGAGGCCTCGCGGGCCTGGTGCGACGGCCTCCCGCAGGCGCGCTTCACCATGGACCCGCCGGAGACCGTGCCCCAGAGGCTGGTCAAGTTCGACGCGTCCACCTCCACCGACGAGGGCGGGGCCATCACGAAGTACGAGTGGGACCTCGACGGCGACGGCGACTACGACGACGGCTCGACGGCCAAGGTGGAGCGGTTCTATCCCGCCAAGGCGAAGGTCCACGTCCGCCTCAAGGTCACCGACAGCGACGGCCTCGTCGACATCGAGCACCAGGTCCTGCCCGTCACGGTCAAGCCGGTGGCGGTCATGAGCTCGAGCCCCACGAACCCCGCGCCGCAGACCGGAGACGTCGTCCGCCTGAGCGCGGCCGGCTCGACCGACGGCGATGGCACAGTCGAGCGCTACGAGTGGAACGCCGACGGCAACGACACGTTCGAGGTCGACTCGCAGGGGACGAACTACGTCGACGTCACCTACGACAAGTCGGGCACGTACACGGCGGCGGTCCGCATCACCGACGACAGCGGCTCGCAGGCCACCGCGACGACGCAGGTGGTCGTGCGCAACCGGCCGCCGACCGCCGTCATCGACGACCCCGGCGTGGTCGCGAGCGGGCGCCCGGCCACGCTCTCCGCGGCGTCCTCGAGCGACCCCGAGGACGGCGTCATGACCTTCAAGTGGGACCTGACCTCCGCCCCCGGCTACGAGACCGACAGCGGCACCTCGCCGACGGTCGAGCACACGTTCCCGACCCACGGCAACGCCACCATCGGCGTGCAGGTCACCGACGACACCGGCTCGACCGCCACCGACACGCTGACCTTCGCCGTCACGCGTGCGCCGGTGGTCGACGTCGACGCGACGCCGAACCCCGTCTCGCTCGGCGAGCCCGTGGCGTTCGACGCGTCGGGCTCCTACGACCCGGACGCGCCGCTGGCGCCTCTCACGATCGCGTGGGACCTCGACGACGACGGCCTCTTCGGCGAGTCCACCGAGCCGGCCGGGCCCACCGCGGGCGCCAGCTGGGCGACCGCGGGCACGCGCACCGTCAGCGTGCGCGTCACCGACCAGAGCGGCGTCGAGACCGTCGGCACGGTCGACGTCCTCGTCCGCAACATGCTCCCGGTCGGCGCGCTCAGCGCCAGCCCGGCGACGCCCACGACGGGGGAGACCGTGCAGCTGAGCGCGGTCGGCTCCACGGACGCCGACGGCGTCATCGAGCGCTACGAGTGGGACCTCGACGGCAACGGCTCGGTCGACCGCGACACCGGCACGACGCCCGCGACGAGCACCTCCTTCCCCAACCACGGCAACGTCACGGTCGGCGTCCGGCTGACCGACGACGACGGCGGCATCGCCATGAAGACGCTGATCATCGCCGTGCAGCGCGCCGACGAGCCGGATCCCGGCGACGGCGGTGGCACCGGGGGCACGGGTGGGACCGGTGACGACGGCGGCGGCGACACGCCCGTCACGCCCGCCACCGGCGGCGGCACGGGCGGCGGCGACGCCGGCACCGAGCCCATCGCGCCCGGCGACGGCGGCGCCGGCGGCGACCAGCCGCCCGGCACGAGCCCCGAGCGCCCCTTCGGCGCCTGGCTCGGCGGCGCGGCCCTGCAGCGCAGCCGGCAGGTCATCGCCCGCGGGCTGCTCCTCTCGTGCCGCAGCGAGGTCGCCGTGTGGTGCTCCTTCACCGTGTCGCTGAGCGCCAGGGACGCCAAGCGCCTGAAGCTCGGGCGCAAGGCGGTCACGGTCGCCAAGAGCGCGCTCCCCGTGCCCGAGGGCCAGTCCGCGCGCAAGCGCATCAAGCTCAGCGCCAGGGCGCGACGCGCCCTGCGCGGCGCCAACGGCGTGCGCCTGCTCGTGCGCGCCGTCGCGCGCTCCGGCGACGGCCGCGAGGTCGCGCTGAGCCGCGTCGTCCTGCTCCGGCGCTGACTGGACGGCTGGACGTGCGCTGGACAGGTGTCCAGATCCGCGTCCAGGAACTTCAAGACCCCACCAGTCCGGCCGACGAAAGGGACGTGCCAGGGCCTTGGGGTCTGGCGGAAAGCAAACCACCACACCCCAGGAGGGGAACGGTTCACATGCTCAACAAGCTGCGCACCCGCGCCCAGGAGGAGAAGGGCTTCACGCTCATCGAGCTCCTCGTCGTCATCCTGATCGTCGGCATCCTGGCCGCGATCGCTCTGCCGACCTTCCTCGGTCAGCAGAAGAAGGGCCAGGACGCGTCGGCCAAGTCCGACGCCCGCAACATGGTCTCGCAGGTCGAGTCCTGCTTCGCGGACACGCAGGACTACGACAAGTGCAACGAGGCCACCGCGGCCGAGCTCGGCACGACGACCGGCCTGAAGGTCGGCTCGAACCCGGGCGAGGTCAGCGTGACCGGCTCCGGCGACGACTACACGATCGTCGGCCACTCGAAGTCCGGCGGCTCGTTCACCATCAAGAAGGTCGACGGCGGCGCCCCCGAGCGCACCTGCCTCCCCGTCAGCACGGGCGCCTGCCCGAGCGACGGCAAGTGGTAGACGCCTGACGTCACCAGTCGCTTCGAACGAGGCGGGCTCCGGCCCGCCTCGTTCGCGTTAAGCGATGCGTCCAGGTTCCGGCGCCCCGCTCAATCCCCACGCGCGCGCGCCGACTGATCTTCCGATGGCCCGTCGCGTCCTCACCCGCCTGCTTCGCGACGAGCGCGGCTTCACGCTGACCGAGCAGCTCGTGGTCAGCGCCGGGCTCGTCGTGATCCTCGGCGCCATCCTCGGCCTGGCCGACATCGCCGCGAAGACCGCGCCCGCCGACCGCGAGCGCATGCACGCCGTCCGTGAGACGCAGGTCGAGGTCGACAAGATGACCCGCGAGCTGCGCAAGGCGTACGCGATCACCATCTCGTCCGCGGGCTTCAAGGCGGTCGCCTCGATCCTCGACGGGGGCGTCACCGCCACCGTGACGTACGACTGCTCGGCCGCCCCGGTCAACGGCCTGCGCAAGTGCGTGCGGTCCCAGGCCGGCGGCACGTCGCCCCCGACGCAGGCCGTGCTGCCCCGCGTGGCCAACGCGGCCGCCCGCCCGGTGTTCACCGCGCAGCAGCGCGCCGACAGCTCCGGCCAGAACTGGACGACCTACGTCCGCGTGATCGTCGAGGTGCCGTCGAAGGGCGAGCGCAGCACGGGCGGCAAGGCGCGCACCGTCTTCGACGACGGCTTCTACCTGAGGAACGTCGATGCCCTGCACTAGGAGGATCCGCACCCGGCTGCGCGACGAGCGCGGCATGACGATGATCGAGCTGATGGTCGCGGCGATGATCTGCGCCGTCGGCACGATCGCGACGATCGGCGTCCTCGACCAGTCGCGCGCCTCCTCGGTCAAGAGCGAGAAGCGCGACGCGATGGCCCACCAGGCCGAGCGCGAGATGGAGCGGCTCATGGAGCTGCCGTGGAACAACCTCGCGCACTCCTCCTCGCCGGTCTCGAGCGCCACGGCGGGGTCGCCGGCCTCGTACGTGAGCGGCGCCAACTACAAGTACGACCGCAACAACCCGACGGCCATGGAGCAGCTCGTGGTCTCGGCGGCCAACGGCCAGGTCTCGCCGACCTACGACACCTGGAACGACGCGCAGACCCGGATCACCGGGCGCACGTACCGCTATGTGACGAAGGCCGAGTCCTTCGGCGCGGATCTCGCACCGAACGCGCGCAGGATCACCGTGATCGTGACCGCGGACGGGCTGGAGAACCCCGCTCCTCTCCTCATCTCCTCGATCAAGACGGATCCGATCCTCTGATGCTCCGACTCCTCTCCCGCCTCCTCCGCCGCCAGGACGGCATCGCTCTGCCGGTCGTCATCGGCTCGCTGACCGTCGTCACCGGGCTGGCCGTCGGCACGTTCACCGTCGCCATCGAGAACAACCAGGCCTCCGCCCGCGACCGCGACCACAAGCGCGCGCTGGCGGCCGCCGAGGCCGGTCTGCAGACGGCGATCCTGCGGATCACCGACCTCGACCCCGGGCCGACGGAGTGCGTCACCACGCAGATCGTGCCGCTCAACGCGCAGAACGAGTGCCCCTCGACCGGGGACATCTCGATCGGCAACGGCGCGTCCTTCCGCTACGTCGTGTCGACGCCGGCCAGCGGCGACTGCGCGACGGTGCCCGGCTTCACCCCGAACGAGGCGGAGGACCGCTGCATCACCGCCACCGGCAAGGCCAACGGCGTCACGCGCCGGGTCCAGATGCGCTTCTTCTTCGAGCCGCCGTTCCTGCCGTGGGGCAGCGCCGGCCTCGTCGGCAAGAACAAGGTCGACATCGGCAACAACAAGATCATCGACAGCGCGATCGGGACGAACGGCCAGATCATCCTGGGCAACAACTCGAACGCGTGGGAGCTCCTCATCCCCGACACCGCGGAGGACCCCGAGCTCGGGAACAACGCGACGGTCGACACGGCCGTCGCCGGCGGCAACGCGGTCCGGACCCCGCGCGTGCCGAAGTGGGAGTTCCCCACCATGGACTGGACGAGCCCGCGGGTGACGAACAACAACGCCACCCTCGCCCAGCGCGCGGCGGCCACCGGCGTGACGCTCCAGAACGGCAAGTACCTGAAGTTCAACCAGCAGGGCCAGCAGATCACGCTGCCGACCGGCACGTACTACCTGTGCGGGCTCGACGCCTCGGCGAACGGCAACGTCATCAACGTCGAGCCCGGCGCGAAGGTCCGGATGTACATCGACTCCAATCGCGGCAACCCGACGTGGTGCGACGCGGCGAACCCGCTCGACGGCCAGTTCATCATCAAGAACGACGGGAAGGTCAACCCGCTGCCGACCACGGACCCGAAGGCCGAGCAGTTCGCGCTCTTCGTCTACGGCACGAGCGCGACGGGCGACCCGGTCGACGTCGACATGAACAACGGCGTCGCGTTCTGGGGCACGATCTGGGCGCCCGACTCGACGATCGACATCAAGAACAACCAGGTCGTCTCGGGCGGCTTCACCGCCGGCTCGATCGACATGAAGAACAACGGCGGGTTCCAGTACGACTCGGACATCGCCAACCAGCCGCTGCCCGGCACCGCCGACGCCGAGAACCTGAGCTGGACGGAGTGCCAGCGCAACCCCTCCGTCGCGACCGACCCCGAGTCCGGCTGCTCCTGACCACCTGATCACCCCGACCCACGAGGCGCGTTCCCCATGCCCGTCCCCGTCGTCGCCGTCGCCGGACTCTTCGGACTCATCGTCGGCTCCTTCCTGAATGTCGTCGCGCACCGCCTGCCGCGGGGCGCGTCGCTCGTCAAGCCCCGCTCGGCCTGCCCGGGCTGCGGCACGCCCGTACGCCCCTACGACAACGTGCCCGTCCTCTCGTGGCTCGTGCTGCGCGGGCGCTGCCGCGACTGCGACACGCCGATCGCCGCCCGCTACCCGCTCGTGGAGGCGGGGACGGCGCTGCTGTGGCTCGCCGTCGCCGCGGCCCACCACGGTGACACCACGAAGCTCGTCCTCGGGCTCGTCCTCGTGACGTTCCTCGTCCCGCTCGCGCTCATCGACCTCGACCACAAGCTGCTGCCCAACCGCATCACGGGGCCGGCCGCGCTCGTCGGGCTCGTCCTCGGCTTCGCGCTCGACCCCGCGGGGGAGCCGGAGCGCCTGATCGCCGCGGGGATCGCCGGCGGCGTCA
>DASVRH010000402.1:0-15492 GCA_036388715.1 Solirubrobacteraceae bacterium
ACCGCCGTGAAGATCCTCCAGCGCCACCTCGCGCGCAAGGGCTACGTCGTCGGGCGCCGTGGCGTCATGGACGGGCGCACGCAGCGCGCGATCGTCGCCTTCCGCAAGGTCACCGGCCTGGCGCGCACCGCGTCGGCGAGCGGCCCGATGACCGCCCGGCTGGCCCGCGGCGGCGGCTCGTTCCGCCTTCGCCATCCGGAGGTGAAGGGCCGCCACGTCGAGGCCGACCTGTCGCGGCAGGTGCTCGTGCTGGCCAACGGCGACAAGGTCGAGCGGATCTACCCGACGAGCTCGGGCTCGCCCGCCACGCCGACCGTGCGGGGCACCTACAACTTCTACATGGCCCAGCCGGGCTACAACGCCAAGGAGATGTACTACTCCAAGTACTTCATCCGCGGCTACGCGATCCACGGGTACAAGTCGGTGCCCGTCTTCAACGCGAGCCACGGCTGCCTGCGCGTGCCGATCCCGGACGCCGTCTCGATCTACAACTGGATCCAGATCGGCGACCGCATCGACGTCTACGCCTGACCCAGGGTCTTCTCGGCGAGGAACCGGATGAGCCCGTCCATGCCCGCGCGGGCGTGGACGGCGCGCTGGCGGTCGGCGCCGTTGCCGTCGGTGAGGATCCTCCCGACCTCCTCGAGGGCGGGGGAGTCGACGTGGCGCTTGGCGATCCTCACCGCCCGCTCCGCGACCTCGGCCACGGGGGCCAGGGCGCCGTCGAACCAGATCGTCGCCCGCAGGCCGTCGCGCGCGGCGCGGAAGCTCGACTCCATGAGGATCCCGCTGTCGACGGCGGGTGACGGGTTGGCGACCTCGTGCAGCGCGAGGCCGTGCACGAGCGCGGCGAGGCCCGCGACGTGCTCGAGGTTCGACTGGGCGTCCATCGCGCGGACCTCGACCGTCCCGAGCAGCGGGTGCGGGCGAACGTCCCACCACAGGAACGTGTAGTCGGCGATCTCCGCGCTCGCGACGACGGCCTCGATCGACTTCTCGTAGTCGGGGAAGCCGCGGAAGGCGCGGGGGATCGTCGCGCGCGGGTACGCGCGGAAGAGCTGGGCGCGGGCGCTGTCGAACCCCGAGTCCTTGCCGAACCAGAACGGCGAGTTCGCCGACAGCGCCTGGAGCAGCGGCAGGTGCCGGCGCAGGCCGTTGTAGGCGAGGATCGCGGTGGCCGGGTCGGGCATCCCGACGTGGACGTGCAGCGCCGCGGTCGGCGTGCGGGTGATCAGCCCGCGCAGCATCGCGACGATCGCCGCGTAGCGCTCGCCGGGCACGTGCTCGACGTCGCCGAAGACGGCGTTCGGGTGCAGGCCCGACCCGATCGCGGTCGCGCCCGCCTCGCGCAGCGCCGCGCGCAGGTGGCCGAGGTGCATCGCCGCCTCGGCGCCGTCCTCGCTGATCGGCGACTTCAATTCGATTTCAGCCTCGTACGTATCCGGCGCGAAGCGGCCGTGCACGGACTCGAGCGGGAGCCGCGGCAGCAGCTCGCTGCCGCTGTGGGACACAGCGCCGGTGGCGGGGTCGACGAGGACGAACTCCTCCTCGACGCCGAGCTTGAAGGACGGCCCGCGGCCGAAGTTGACCTCGGGGATGCCGTGGGCCATGCGCGCGTACAGTACGGCCAACGATGGCCGGGTCAGCCCGCGACACCCTCATCGCCGAGCTGCGCGAGCACGCGCTCATCGTCGGCCGGGTGACCCTGACGAGCGGCCGCGAGGCGGACTACTACGTCGACGCGAAGCGGGCGATCCTGCTGCCGGCGGGCTTCCGGGCGCTCGGCGAGCTCGTCGCCGAGAAGGCGCGCGAGTGGGACGCGACGGCCGTCGGCGGGATGACGATGGGCGCCGACCCGGTCGCCTGCGCCGCGCTCGCCGGCGGCGCGGACGTCAAGGCCTTCTTCGTGCGCAAGGACAGCAAGGCGCACGGCCTCCAGCGGCGCGTCGAGGGTCCCCTGCTCGGCGACGGCGACCGCTGCCTCGTCGTGGAGGACGTCGTGACCACCGGCGGCTCGACGGTCGCCGCCATCGAGGCGCTCCAGGAGGAGGGCCGCACCATCTGCGGCGTCGTCTCCGTCCTCGACCGCCTCGCCGGGGGCGCCGAGCGCATCGAGCAGGCCGCCGGCGCGCCCTACGCGCCCCTCGCGACGATCGACGACGTCTACCCGGACCGCCCCGACCGCTGAGGCTCCAAACCGGTGCGTCGTGGCGCACCGCTTCCCGGTCACTGTCAGAGCGCCAGGACCGGCGATCTTGAGCCCTATACCAGCCGAACTGGACGGATGTTGGATGTCGGTCCCTGGCCTCGCGCCGATGGGTGACCGCACGGAAGTCATCGCCCCACGCGGCGGGCGCCGGGCTTGTCGCCGCCGCAGACGGAAGGTTCCCCCCAGATGCCCAACTCCAGGTCCATCAGCGCCCGCCGCATCGCCGGCCGGCTCGCCCTTCTCGCGATCCTCGTCGCGGCGCTTCTCGTCGTGCTCGTCCCCGCGACCGCCTCCGGCCCGAAGTGGGAGAACCCGGGCAACGGCTCCTGGTCGGTCGACACGCACCAGCCGTACGGCGTCGGCAACGGCCGCAAGTTCAAGTAGCGGCGCGCCCGCGCCATGGCCGCCGCCGACCCAGTCGCCATCGCCCCGGTGGCCGTCGCGCCCGCCCGCCTCGGCGGGCTCGAACGACCCCTCCTCGCCGCCTTCGTCGCGGGCACGGTGCTCCTCGCGGCGATCGTCGCCGCGCCGCTGCTCGCGGTCGGCGACTGGTCCGCCTTCGGGGAGCCGGGGTACTGGGCGCTCGCCGGGTTCGTGCTGCTCGGGGAGCTCTTCCCGGTCCGCCTGCCGCGCCGCGACCAGCTCGACGAGATCACCCTCTCGACGCCGTTCGCCTTCGCGCTGCTGCTCGCCTACGGGCCCGCGCCGGCCATCGCCGCCTACGCGGTGGCCTCCCTGATCCAGGACGCCTCGGACCGGACCGTGCCCGCGAAGATGGCGTTCAACGCCGGGCAGTACTCGCTGTCGCTCGCGGCAGCCGCCGGCGTCCTCGCGCTGACCGGGGCGGGCACCCCGGCCGGCGAGGGGCCCCTCTACGCGCTGCTGCTCGCCGGCGTGGCGCTCTTCGCCGCCAACCAGGCGTTCGTCGGCGTGGCCACCGCGCTCGCCACCCACCGCCCCGCCCTGCGCACCCTGGTCGACGACTTCCGCTTCCAGGCCACGACGGCGGGGTTCCAGCTGACGCTGGGGCCGGTCGTCTACGCGGTCGCCGAGCGCCAGCTCGCGCTCGTCCCGCTGCTCTTCTTCCCGCTGCTGGCCATCCACGTCGGCGGCCGCCAGGCCGTGCTCAACCAGCACCGCGCCAACCACGACGAGCTGACCGAGCTGCCGAACCGCCGCCTCTTCCTCCAGCGCCTGCGCGAGGACGTCGACGACGAGGCGCGCACCATCACGCTGCTCCTCGACCTCGACGACTTCAAGTCCGTCAACGACACGCTCGGCCACCAGCACGGCGACGAGCTGCTCGTGCAGGTCGCGCACCGCCTGCGCGCGTCGCTGCCGCCCGAGGTCACCGTCGCCCGGCTGGGCGGCGACGAGTTCGCGCTGCTGGCGTCGCGCCGCGACGGCGAGCCCGCCGAGGCGCTGGCGGCGGCCACGGCCGAGGCGCTCGAGGAGTCCTTCGAGCTGGGCGGCCTGCTGCTCGACGTGCGGGCGACGATGGGGATCGCCGTGCATCCCGAGCACGGCACGACGGTCGAGGAGATCGTCAAGCACGCCGACGTCGCGCTCTACAGCGCCAAGGAGGCGCGCACGCCGTGGGCCATGTACGCGCCCGAGGGCGACGTGCACAGCCTCGACCGCCTGGCCCTCGCCGGCCAGCTGCGCCGTGGGATCGAGCGCGGCGAGCTCGTCGTGCACTACCAGCCGAAGCTCGCGCTGCGCGAGGGCGGCCGCCACGGCGTCGAGGCGCTCGTGCGCTGGCAGCACCCGCAGCTCGGCCTGATCGCCCCCGAGGGGTTCATCGGCCTGGCCGAGCAGAGCGACCTCATCACGCTGCTGACCCACCGCGTCCTCGACGACGCGCTGCACCAGTGCCGCACGTGGCGCGACGACGGCCTCGACCTCCGCGTCTCGGTGAACCTCTCGGCCCGGAGCCTGCTCGATCGCGACCTCGCTGCCCTCATCGGGCGCCTGCTCGAGCGCTGGAAGCTGGCGCCCGACGCGCTGCAGGTGGAGATCACCGAGAGCCGGCTGATCGCCGACGTCCCGCGCGCCCGGGCGACGCTCGAGGAGCTGCGGGCCCTCGGCGTCGGCGTCGCGATCGACGACTTCGGGACCGGGTTCTCGTCGCTGGCCCAGCTGACGCGGCTGCCGGTCGACGAGATCAAGATCGACAAGTCGTTCGTGCTCGGGATGGACACGAGCCGCAGCGACGAGGCGATCGTGCGCTCGACGATCGAGCTCGGCCGCAACCTCGACCTCCAGGTGACGGCCGAGGGCGTCGAGTCGCGCGAGGCGCTCGACCGCCTGGAGGAGCTCGGCTGCGACTACGCGCAGGGCTTCCACGTCGGGCGCCCGGTGCCCGCCGAGCGCTGCCGGCGCGACATCGAGCGCTTCGCCCGGCGCGGGCGGACGGCGGCCACGCTGACGCTCCTCGCGCTCGCGCTGCTCGTGCCGGCGGCGGCCGCGCCCGCCGCGTCGATCACGGCGACCCCGCAGGTCGTCGTCTTCGAGGACGGCATCTCGGCGCTGAAGACGACGGCGAACCGCGAGCGGTCGCTCGGCTTCCGGGCCGAGCGCACCTACGACGCCGCGCTCAGCGGCTTCGCCGCGCGCCTGACGCCGTGGCAGATCGCGACGCTGCGCGCCGACCCGACCGTCGCCTACGTCACGCCGGACATCGGCTTCGCGGCCACCGGGAAGACGGCGCCTCCGCCGCCTCCGCCGCCGGCCGAGACGACGCCGCCCGGCGTGCGGCGCATCGGCGCCGGGGTCGCGACTGCGGCCACGTCGGTCGCCGTCCTCGACACCGGCATCGACCTCGCCAACCCCGAGCTCAACGCCGTCGCGGGGAAGAACTGCTTCAGCGCGACGCTGCCGCCGAAGGACGACAACGGCCACGGCACGCACGTCGCCGGCACCATCGCGGCGCGGGCTGACGGCAAGGACGTCGTCGGCGTGGCGCCGGCCACGCGCGTGGTTGCGGTCAAGGTCCTCGACTCGAGGAAGACGGGGACGCTCTCCTCGATCCTCTGCGGGATCGACTGGCTGACGGCCAACGCGGCCGCCTACGGGATCACCGTCGCGAACATGTCGATCGGCGCGACCGGCACGAACGACAACGCGTGCGGCGCCGCGAACAACGACGCGCAGCACAAGGCGATCTGCCGCGCGACGGCCGCCGGCGTCACCTTCGTCACCTCGGCGGGCAACGCCAAGACGTCGTTCGCCAAGATCGTCCCCGCGTCCTATCCCGAGGTGCTCACCGCCACGGCGATGTCCGACTCGGACGGGCTGGCGGGCGGGCGCGGACCCGGCTTCGCGTGCAAGTCCGGCGAGCGCGACGACCAGTACGCGACGTACTCGAACTTCGGCACGACGAGCGCCGACGCGGCGCACGTCCTGGCCGCGCCGGGCACGTGCATCGTGTCGAGCCGCATCGGCGGCGGGACGGCGTCGATGTACGGCACGAGCAGCGCGGCGCCGCACGTCGCCGGCGTGGCCGCGCTGTGCGTGGCGAGCGGGCCGTGCGCCGGGAAGCCGCCGGCCGACGTGATCGCGCTGCTGCGCGCGCACGCCGCCTCGGTGGCGACGACGGCCAACGGCTTCACCGGCGACCCGCTGCGCCCGCTGACCGGCAAGGTCTTCGGCCACCTCGTCGCCGTGCCGCCGCCCCCGCCGCCTCCGCCGGGCGTCGAGCCGACCGTGTAGCCACCCCGCGCGGCGGGGATGCCTGCCGCATGGCAGGGACATCCGCGCACTCCTTCTCGCTCGGGCGGGAGGCAGGCCGGGACGGGCGCTTCCACCGGCAGGTCTCGTCCTTCCGCGACCGCCCGAAGGCGATCGAGCCCGGTCGCTACGTGCTCTACGTCTGCCGCGCCTGCCCGTGGGCGCACCGCACGATCATCGCCCGGCGCCTGCTGGGCCTCGAGGACGCCATCGCGCTGGCCGAGGTCGACCCGATCCGCGACGAGCGCGGGTGGGCGTTCACCGGCGGGCCGTACACCGACCCCTTCAACGGCTGGTCGCTGCTCAGCGAGGCCTACGAGGCCACCGACCGGCGCTTCGAGGGGCGCTTCAGCGTGCCGGTGCTGTGGGACACCGAGGAGGCGCGGATCGTCAACAACGAGAGCGGCGACCTTCTGCGGATCCTCAACGACGACTTCCGCCCGCTGGCGACGACGGCCGTCGACCTCTACCCGCCCGACCTGCGCGAGGCGGCGGAGGCGATGGAGGAGGAGCTCTACGAGACCGTCAACAACGGCGTCTACAAGGCGGGCTTCGCGACGTCGCAGGAGGCCTACGAGGAGGCGGTCGGGCCGCTGTTCGAGACGCTCGACCGCGTCGAGGACATCCTCGGCCGCCGGCGCTACCTCGTCGACGACGAGCGGATCACCGGCGCCGACTGGCGGCTCTTCACGACGCTCGTGCGCTTCGACGCCGTCTACTACCTGCACTTCAAGTGCAACCGCGACCGGATCGTCGACTTCCCCAACCTCTGGGGCTACCTGCGCGACCTGTACCAGCAGCCCGGCGTCGCCGAGACCGTCGACCTCGACGCGATCAAGGCGCACTACTACGGCACGCACCCGTCGATCAACCCGCACGGCATCGTGCCGATCGGGCCACGGATCGACTTCTGGTCAGCCCACGCCCGGGCAGCTCTCGGCTAGCGCCGCGTACATCTCGGCGCGGGCGCGGTAGCCCTCCTCGGTGGCGTGGACGCCGTCGCCGCGCAGCCAGTCGCGGTGGTTGCGGACGGCGCGAGCCCAGGGGACGACGAGGATGCGCGGCTCGTCCCTCGCCGCCTGCTCGAGCAGGCGGTTGGCCTGCGCGTAGGAGACGCCGCCGACCTTCGGGCGCACGATCGTCGCCCAGATCACGCACGACCCGTCCGGCAGCCCGGCGAGCGACTGGCGCGCCCAGTAGGCGAGCTCGGCGGCGCGGGACGGGTGGTCGTTGGTGAAGAGGCTGAAGGCGAGGACGACGGGCCGCCGGGCGGGCTTGCGCATCGTCTCGCGGATGGCGATGCCCTCGAGCAGGAAGCGGCTCTTCGCGGCGTCGACGGTGACGCGCCAGTCGGGCAGCAGCTCGTCCAGGTAGGGAGCGGTGCCCTGGGCCAGGGAGTCGCCGATGAGGGCCAGCTCCGGGCGGGTGGGGCCGCGGTCGGGGGCCTCGAGCCTGACCGTCCGCGACGCGCGCGCCTCGGCGAGCGGATAGCCCGCGCGGACGAACAGCGTCGTGCGGTCGGGCGGGACGACGACGTGGAGCCGCGCGGCCCAGCGGCCGCGCCGGTTCGCGTAGACGCGCTTGGCGCAGACGCGCAGCGAGCACGTCGCCGAGACGTCGACGGCGGCGCGGGCGGCGGCGCGGCCGCGGACGACGACGTCGGCGGTCATGTCGACGAGCAGCGGCTCGGCGGTGACCGGGCCGGACGGGCCGGAGGTGATCGCGACCGGGCGCTGCGCGTGCGCGGAGGGGGCCGCGAGGGCGAGCGCCGCCGCGGCGGCCAGGAGTGCGGCCGGTGCCCTCAGCACGACCGCGCCGCCTGTGCGTACATCGCCGCGCGCTGCCGGTAGCCCTCGGGCGTGCCGTGGACGCGGTCGGGCCCGAGCCACCCGTTGCGCGCCGCCTGCTCCGCCCACGGGACGACGACGAGCCGGCGGCCGATCTCCGCGTCGAGGCGGTGCAGGACGGCGTTGGCCGCGGCGTAGCTGCGGCCGTTGAAGGGCGGCCGGGCGATCGTCGCCCAGACGGCGCAGCCGCGGGGGCCGGCGCGCTTGACGGAGGTGCGGACCGCCTGCGCCAGCGCGTCGGTCCGCGTCGGGTCGTCGTTGGTGAAGAGGCTGATCGCCACGACGGCGCCGTCGGGGACGCGCGTACGGGCCAGGATGCCCATGCCGACGTCGAGGGGCCGGCTCGTCAGCGCGTCGGCGGTGATCTGCCAGCCCGACAGCATCTGGCGCAGCGGCTCCTCCATCCCGACGGCGAGCGAGTCGCCGACGAGGACCATCGTGCCGGAGCCGGTGTTGGTCGGCGGCGGGATCGGCTGCGGGCCGCCGACGTCCTGGGGCGAGACCGGCGTGCGCGCGCCGCCGTCGCCGCGGCGGCCGCCGCCGCCCCGCCGCGCCCCGGGGCGACCGCGGCGAGCGGGCTCGGCCTCCGGCCCCGCGAGCCGCAGCTCGACGCGGTCCTCCGGCCCGACGACGGACCCGCGGTAGTAGGCGACGATCCGCACCTTCGGCGCGTCCGCCGGCGCGACGAGCCGCACCTCGGCCTCCCAGCGCCCGTCGTCGCCGGCGGTGGTGTGCACCAGGCAGCCCTCGACGTCGCAGCCGCCGTTGACGATGACCTCGGCGCCGGCGTCGGCCGTCCCCTCGACGGCGGGCCGCGCCCGCAGCTCTGTCCCCTCCTCGCGCGCCTTCACCTTCGCGTCGTCGGCCGGCTCGGCGATGGCGATCGCGCCCGGCTCCTTGGCGGGGGGAGGGGCGGTGCGGGTCGGCTCGTCCTCGCCGCAGCCGGTCAGAGCGGCCACGAGAAGGAGGATGGCCGCCCTACGTGTTCTGCGTGTACTGCTGGACGACACGGCGCCCGCCCTTGCGGCACGTCGCCTTGCTGTCGTACTGCGTGGGCGAGGACGTCCGGCTCTCGCGGCAGCGGTAGCCGTTCACCCGTGGGCAGCGGCCGTCGGCGCCCCCACGGCGGCGGCGGCACGCGTGGTAGTCCTTGACAAGGCTCAGCGCGCTGCGGCAGCTCAGCCCGCGTGCGGTGACCTTCGTGACGTAGGTGGCGCCGAGCTTGCGCTCCTTCCCGCCGACGCTGCACCCGGCAGCGCTGGCGGTGGACGCGGTGCAGGCGAACAGGGCGATCAGGAGAGCGGTTGCGAGGAGGAGCCGTGACATCGGGCGCATCGTAGCCGCGTAACCCGGCCCGTCTGCCAGAGTTCCGCCGCCGATGATCTTCCGTCAACTGCTCGTCTGCGTCGCCGCGTTGATGATCGGCGCCCCCGCCGCCCACGCCCAGGACTGGATCGTCCGTGGCGCGGGCTTCGGCCACGGCGTTGGGATGAGCCAGTACGGCGCCTACGGGATGGCCCAGCAGGGCGCCGGCTACCGCCGGATCCTCGGCCACTACTACCGCGGCACGGCCATCGCCAACGTCGGCGGGCGCACGATCCGCGTGATCCTGCGCGACGGCGAGCGGGGCCGGCTGTCGTTCAGCGGCGCGGCCCGGATCGGGCGCAGGCGCGCCGACCCGCTCAAGCGCTACACGGCCGTGCGCGTGCCCGGCCGGATCGTCCACGTCCGCGGCGTCGGGCGCTTCCGCGCCCCCCTCGTCGTGCGCGGCGGCAGCGGCGGCGTGCGCCTCACCGGCCGCGCGATGAACGGCGTCTCCGACGGCCGCTACCGCGGGGTGATCGAGCTCAGCCCCCACGCCGAGAAGAAGCTCGCGGCGGTCAACGCGCTGCCCGTCGACCTCTACGTGCAGGGCGTGGTCGCGGGGGAGATGCCGTCGTCGTGGGACCTCGAGGCGCTCAAGGTCCAGGCCGTCGCCGCGCGGACCTACTCCCAGACGACGGACGCCGGCGGCGAGCTCTACGACCAGTACCCCGACCAGCGCTCGCAGGTCTACCGCGGGATCGCCGGCGAGACGGCCCGCAGCAACGCCGCCGTGCGCGGTACCCGCGGCGAGATCCTCAGCTACCGCGGCCGCCCGGCGGTCACCTACTACTCCTCGACGTCCGGCGGCCAGACCGAGAGCGTCGAGTACGGCTTCCCCGGCGGCACGCCCACCGGCTACCTGCGCTCGGTGCGCGACCCGGCCGACCGCATCTCGCCCTACCACCGCTGGGCGGTGCGCTTCTCGCGCCGGACGCTGCAGCGCAGGCTGAGGGGCGTCCTGCGCGGCCGGTTCCGCGGCGTGAGGGTGGTGCGCCGCGGCGTCTCGCCGCGCGTGGTGGCGGCGGAGGTGGTCGGCTCGCGCGGCCGCACGCGGGTGAGCGGCGACGCCATCCGCGACCGCCTCGGCCTGCGCTCGACGTGGTTCAGGTTCGCCCGGCGGTGAGGGTCGCCGCCGTCCTCCTCCTCGCCGCGGTCGCGTGGACCGGCGGCGCGACCGCCGCCTCCGCCGCGCCGCTCTCGCTCGACGCCGAGCTCGGCCGGACCGGCTTCATCGACCTCTCGGTCACGGGCCGCCCCGGCACGACCGTCTCCATCGCCGAGGCCGAGGGCGAGCACGTCGCCGACGTCGCGCTCGCCGGCGAGCGGGCGCAGCGGCGGCGCGCGACGCAGTGGCGCTGCGACCGGCCCGTCCGCCGCTTCGTCGCCACCGAGGGCGGCGAGACCGCCACCGCGCAGGTCCGCACGCCCGGCTGCGGCGAGCGGCTCGCCATCGCCGTGCGGCCGTTCTCCCCGCGCCGGGGCCGCAAGGTCCTCGTCCGCGTGCGCGACCACTGGGCCCTCGGCGGCCTCACCGCCCGCGTCTGCCTGGCCTCGCGCTGCCGCTCCGCGCGCCTGCGCCCCGGCCGCGCGACGGTGAACGTCCGCGTCCGGGCCGCGCGCGCCGGGATCCGGGCCGTCACCGCCCGCGCGCCCTGGGGACAGCGCGTGAAGAAGGTGGTCGAGGTGCGCACCCGCCCGCTCACCCTGCTGGCCACCGGCGACTCGATGATCCAGATCGTCGACTCGCACCTCAAACGCCGCCTGCCCGGCGTGCGCGTGCGGTCCGACGCGCGCATCAGCACCGGCATCTCCAAGCCGGCGATGCTCGACTGGGTCGCGCTGGCCCGCCGCCAGGCCGCCTCGCGCCGCCCCAACGTCACGGTGATGTTCATCGGCGCCAACGACGGCTTCGCGATCGGCGGCGTGAACTGCTGCTCGCAGCGCTGGATCGAGGGCTACGCCGCCCGCGTGAGGCGGATGATCGCGAGCTACCGGCGGCGCGGCGCGGCGCGGGTCTACTGGCTGACGCTGCCGGCGCCGCGCAAGCCGACGTTCGCCCGCGTCTTCCGCGCCGTCAACGCCGCGCTGCGCCTCGCCGAGCCCGCCCTGCGCGGCTCCGGGCGCATCCTCGACATGGGCCGCGTGTTCACCCCAGGTGGCCGCTTCCGCGCGAGCATGCAGGGCCGGGTCGTGCGCCAGCCCGACGGCGTGCACCTCAACGTCCGCGGCGCCGCGATCGCCGCGGGCGTGGTCATCCGCGCCCTCCGCCGCGACGCGGTGCTCTAGGCGGGCGCATCCGCGTCGCCCGGTGCAGGAGCCGGGCGAACGCCCGCGCGCCGGACCCCGACAGGTGCAGGCCGTCGCCGGAGAACCAGCCGCCGTGGCCGCGCGAGACACGCACCCAGTCGAGCACCCGCACGCGGCGGGGGAACCGGCGGGCCGCCCGGCGCATGGCCCAGGCGTCGCGGCTCTGCCCGCCGCCGGACTCCCGCGGCGTCACGAGCACGAGCAGCCGCCGCCGGCCGACGATCCGCATCGCCGCGCGGATCTCGCGAAACGAGACGGTCCAGTTGGCTCCCAACGCGATGACCACCCGCGAGGGCAGGAAGGTCCGCTTCCGCGCCCGCAGCACCCGCAGCCCCTCGCTCATCGGGCGACAGCCCCGGGTGTTGACCTCCAGCCCCGCGCGGGCGACCTCGGGCACCGCCCCGAGCATCACCGAGTCCCCGATCGCCAGCGGCGGCGCGAACTGCCGCTCGGCCTTCGGCGGATACGCTGTGCGG
The DNA here is from genome assembly GCA_036388715.1 of Solirubrobacteraceae bacterium. Taxonomy (GTDB): domain Bacteria; phylum Actinomycetota; class Thermoleophilia; order Solirubrobacterales; family Solirubrobacteraceae; genus CADCVT01. The sequence continues at coordinate 11,934 of DASVRH010000402.1, forward strand.
ACCCCGCCGCAGGAGGCGCTCGCCCGTCCGGGAGGCGCCCAGAGGGTCAGCGCGAACACCAGTCCGAGGACCCGAGCGGCGACATGAACACGCGTCACGGCGGCGCAACCTAGCCCCGCCGTCGATCCGATGCTCTTCCCCACCGTCGAATTCGCCATCTTCTTCCCGGTCGTGCTCGCGCTGTCGTGGGCGCTGATGTCGCGACCGGGGATCTGGAAGCCGTTCATCGTCGCGGTGAGCTACCTGTTCTACGCGTCGGCGAACTGGAAGTTCTGCCTGCTCATCGCCGCCGTCACGGCCGGCAACCAGCTCGCCGCCAACGCCATCCACCGCACGGACAGCGAGGACCGCAGGAAGTGGATCCTGCGCGCCGCGGTCGGCCTCGACCTGCTCGTCCTCGGCACGTTCAAGTACTACGCGTTCTTCGTCACCGACATCGACCGCGTCCTCGGCGCCGCGTCGCTCAGCCTGCCGCTCCCGCTGCTGACGATCGCCCTGCCGGTCGGCATCAGCTTCTTCACCTTCCAGGCGATCTCGTACGTCGTCGACGTCAAGCGCGAGCTGATCACGCCGTCGCCGGTCGTCGACCTCGCGATCTACCTGAGCTTCTTCCCGCACCTCGTCGCCGGGCCGATCGTCCGCGCGCGGGAGTTCCTCCCCCAGCTCGAGACGCCGCGCGACCCGCGCGACATCCCCGGCGGCGCGGCCATGTGGCTGATCGCGATCGGCCTGGTCAAGAAGGTGGCGATCGCCGACTTTTTGGCCCGCGAGGTCGTCGACCCGGTCTTCGCGGTGCCCGAGGCCTACGCGGCGCCCGACGTCATCTTCGCCACCTACGCCTACGCCGCCCAGATCTACTGCGACTTCTCCGGCTACACCGACATGGCGATCGGGTTGGCGCTGCTCATGGGCTTCGTGTTCCCGAACAACTTCGACCGCCCCTACCGGGCCGCGAGCTTCCGCGAGTTCTGGCGCCGCTGGCACATCACGCTCAGCCGCTTCTTGCGCGACTTCCTCTACATCCCGTTCGGGGGCAGCCGCGGCGGCAAGCTGAAGACCGTCCGCAACCTGATGGCGACCATGCTGCTCGGCGGCCTGTGGCACGGCGCGGCGTGGACGTTCGTGCTGTGGGGCGGCATCCACGGCGCGGCGCAGGCGGTCGAGCACGTCTTCCGCGACAAGGTCCACATCCCGCGCTGGCTGGGCTGGCTGCTGACGTTCCACATCGTCTGCTTCGCCTGGATCCTCTTCCGCAGCCCCGACCTCGGCGTGATGGGGTCGTACCTGAGCCAGATGGTCGAGCCCGGCGCGGCTACCCTGATCTCCGCGCCCGCGGTGGTGCTGGTGGTGCTCGTGATCGGCCTGCAGCTCATCCCGCCGAAGCCCATGGACTGGCTCCAGCTGCGCGTCCAGCAGTGGAGTCCGGCCGCCCTGGGCGCGACCCTGTTCCTCGTCATCCTGCTTGTCGGCGCGACGATCCCGGACGGCGGCGTCCCGCCCTTCATCTACTTCCAGTTCTGATCACCACATGAGCGACGACGCCCCCCGCACCCTCATCGACCTGACGAAGGCCCGGCGCTTCGACGTCGGCCAGCTGCTCAAGGCGATCGGCCTCGTCGCGTTCCTGCTCTTCATCACGGCCGGCCCGGGCATCCGCGAGGCGGGCGAGGAGATGCAGCCCGGCCTGGAGCGCACGCTCGTCCTCGCCGTCGGCGAGCCCGCCGGCGCGCTCGGCGACGTCATCCCGCTGCACGAGGTCGCCGACGAGGCGACGGCCTGGCTGTCGACCGACGACGACCTGGGCGGCGGCGGCTTCAGCGCCGTCGCGGCCGAGAGCGGCGAGCCGGGCGCCGTCCAGCCCGTCGGCCCCGAGGCGTTTGACCCGGCGGCGCTCGGCGAGCAGACGCGCCCGCTCGAGCTGAAGAAGCTGCTGGTCACCGGCGACTCGCTCGCCATGCCGCTCGACGCCGAGCTGGCGCGGCGGCTGGCCGACCGCGGCGTCGACGTCGTGCGCGACCCGCACATCGGCACCGGCGTGTCGAAGGACATCCTGCTCGACTGGGCCAAGCAGGCGACCAAGCACGCGGAATCCGAGCAGCCCGACGCCGTCGTCATGTTCATCGGCGCCAACGAGGGGTTCCCGCTCAAGGGCGCCGACGGCAAGGAGGTCGAGTGCTGCGGGCCGGAGTGGGCGGCGCTCTACGCGACGCGCGTGCGGACGATGATGAACACCTACCGCCGCGACGGGCAGACCCGCGTCTACTGGCTGACGGTGATGACGCCGCGCGACGGCGACCGGGCCGAGATCGCGCGCGCCGTCGACCAGGGGATCTTCGCGGCCGCCGCGCCGTATCGTGCGCACGTCCGCGTCCTCGACATGGTCCCGATCTTCACCCCCGGCTTCCGCTACCGCGCGTCGATGCCCATCGACGGCGAGGACACCATCGTCCGCGAGTCCGACGGCATCCACCTCAACGACCGCGGCTCCGAGCTCGCGGCCGACGCGGTCATGGCCGCCCTCGAACGCGACTTCGGGAAGTAGGCATGGTCCTCGAGGAGATCGGTGTGCCGATCGTCCTCGCGCCGCTGGCCGGCGGCCCGTCCACGCCCGAGCTCACGGCGGCCGTCGCGAAGGCGGGCGGCTTCCCGTTCCTGGCGTCCGGCTACCTCTCGGCGGCGGAGACGGCGCGGCGGATCGCCGCGACGCGCGCGCTGACGGACCGCCCGTTCGGGGTCAACCTGTTCGTGCCGGGCACGCCGTCCGGAGCCGACCTGGGGCCGTACGCGGAGCGGCTGGGGCCGGAGGCGGCGGAGCCGCGGTGGGAGGACGACGACTGGGCGGCGAAGCTCGACCTGCTGCGCGGCGATCCCCCCGCCGTCGTCTCCTTCACGTTCGGCTGTCCCGAGCGCACGATCCTCGCCTCGATGCCCTGCGAGACGTGGGTGACGGTGACGAACGAGGCGGAGGCGCGCCTGGCGGTGGCCGCGGGCGCCGACGTGCTCGTGGTGCAGGGCGCCGAGGCGGGCGGGCACCGCGGTTCGTTCGGCGACACCGACGACTCCCCGACCGGCCTGCTCGCGCTCCTCCAGGTCGTCCGCACGGTGGTCGACGTGCCGCTCGTGGCGACGGGCGGCATCGCGACGCGGGAGGCGGTCGCCGCCGTGCTCGCTCTCGGAGCGTCCGCCGCGGCGGCGGGAACGGCCTTCCTGCTCTGCCCCGAGGCCGGCACGTCGGAGGTTCACCGGCGCGCGATCGGGACCGACGCCCCCACCGCGTTGACGCGCGCCTTCACCGGCCGCCTCGCGCGCGGGATCCGCAACCGCTTCATGGCCGAGCACGACGCCCACGCGCCGTCGGCGTATCCCGAGATCCACCACATGACGGCGCCGTTGCGGGCCGCCGCACGCGAGGCCGGCGATCCCGACGTCGTCAACCTCTGGGCCGGCCAGGCGCACGAGCTCGCGCGCGACGTCCCCGCCGCCCAGGTCGTCCGCGCGCTCACTCCGCGCTAGGCCACAGCTCCGCCGGGTCGCGGTCGAGGAACATGTGCCGCTCGGG
>DASVRH010000403.1:0-11545 GCA_036388715.1 Solirubrobacteraceae bacterium
CCGGTCGCTCGACGTCGTCCACCGCGGCGACCCGGACGCGCCGCTGCGCGCGCTCGTCGTCGGCCAGATCCACGGCGACGAGCCGGGTGGGCGGAGCATCGCGAACGCCGTGCTCCGCGCGACGCCGCCCGAGGGCGTGCAGGTCTGGGTCATCCGGACCATGAACCCCGACGGCGCCGCCCGGCGGACGCGGCAAAACGCGCACGGCGTCGACCTCAACCGCAACTTCCCGCACCGCTGGCGCAAGGCGCGCAGGAAGGGGCGCTACTGGCCGGGGCCGCGCGCGGCGAGCGAGCCCGAGACGCGCTGGGCCATGCGGCTGATCCGCGCGATCCGCCCCCACGTGACCGTCTGGCTGCACCAGCCCTACGGGTTCGTCGTGCCGAGCGACGGCGTCGACCGCCGCGTGCTGCGCCGCTACGCGACGACGGCGAAGCTGCCGGTGCGGCGCCTGCCGCGCTACCGCGGGACGGTGACGGGCTGGCAGAACACGCGTCTGCGCCCGGCCGGCGGGGCGTTCGTGGTGGAGCTGAGGTGGGGGAGGCAGAGCCGCGCGACGATCCGCCGCCACGTGCGGGCGCTCTGGGCCGCGGTGCTGCCGCCCGCCCGGGCCGCGCAGGACGAGGCGCCCGAGGAGGACGCGGCCGCCGTGGAGAAGCCGCCGATCCACTGGGACCCGATCCCGTACGGCGCGAAGCGCAAGCGCCAGATGCGCCGCTACGCCAAGCGCCACTACGGCGTGCGCACGCACCGCCTCGAGCAGATCAAGACCGTCGTCGAGCACTTCACCGCGGGCGACACGTACGCGAGCGCGCGCAACCACTTCGCCGCCAACCGCCCGGACCTCGGCGAGCTGCCCGGCACGTGCTCGCACTTCGTCATCGACCGGAAGGGGACGATCCACCAGCTCGTGCCGCTCGGGCTGATGTGCCGCCACGTCGTCGGCCTCAACGACGTGTCGGTGGGGATCGAGCACGTCGGGCGCAGCGACGCGCAGGTGATGGGCAATCGCCGCCAGCTCGACGCGTCGCTGCGGCTCACGCGCTGGCTGCAGGCCCGCTACGACGTCCCGACGCGGCACGTCATCGGCCACGCCGAGTCGCTCTCGAGTCCGTTCCACCACGAGCGGGTCCGGGCGTGGCGGCGCCTGACCCACGGCGACTTCGCCCGCCGCGCGATGCGGCGCTACCGGCGGATGCTGTAGCCATGGACGACACCATTCGCCACGTCCTCACGGAGTACCGGACCTGGGCCGTGGTCGGCGCCTCGCCCGACCCGCTGCGCGACTCGAACGACATCGCCCGGCTGCTCGAGCGCACCGGCAAGGACGTCGTGCGCGTCAACCCGCGCTGGGACGAGGCGTACCCGTCGCTCGAGGCCGCGGCGGCCGAGCACGACATCGAGGTCGTCGACGTCTTCCGCCGCTCGAGCGAGGCCGGGGTCCACGTCGACGAGGCGATCGCCATCGGGGCGAAGGCGGTCTGGCTCCAGCTCGGGGTGATCGACGAGGAGGCGGCGGCGCGGGCGCGCGAGGTCGGCCTGCACGTCGTCATGAACCGCTGCCCGAAGCTCGAGCTGCCGCGCCTCTGAGAGCTAGCGGCCCTGCCAGCGCGCCGGGCGCTTCTCGGCGAACGCCCGCACGCCCTCCTGCATGTCCTCCGAGGCGAACGAGGCCTCGCGCAGCGCGATCAGCTCGCGCTCGACCTCCTCGTCGAGGCCGACGTCGGCGGCGAGCAGCTCGCGGATGATCCGCTTGTTGCCGCGGATCGAGAGCGGCGCGTTCGCCGCCAGCTCGGCGGCCAGCTCGACGCCGGCGGCCTCGACGTCCTCGGCGACGCGGTTGACGAGGCCCCAGGCCAGCGCGGTCTGCGCGTCGACGTTGCGGCCGAGCAGGAACAGCTCGCGCGTGCGCGGCGCGCCGATCGACTGGATGAACCGGCGCAGGCCGACGTGGGAGTAGACGAGCCCGAGCTTCGCCGGCGGCATGCCGAGGCGGATGTCCTGTGCCGCCAACCTCATGTCGCAGCACAGCGCCATCTCCAGGCCGCCGCCGATCGTGTGGCCGGGCAGCGCGGCGACGATCGGCGCGTCGCACGCCTCGAGCGCGTCGAGCGCGGCGGTGAACGGGTGGGCGACGAGCCTCTCGGCCCGCTCGGCGAAGACGTCGGCGGGGATGTCGCCGATGTCGTAGCCCGCGGAGAACATGCCGTGGGCGCCGGTGAGGATCAGGCAGCGGGCGGCGCCGTGGGCCCGGACGGCGTCGGAGAGCGCGTCGAGGATCGCGTGGTCGAGCGCGTTGCGCTTGGCGGGGTTGGAGATCGTGAGGCGGACGATCCCCTGGGCCGGCTCGTCGACGAGAAGCTGGCCCGGCACTACTCGAGCACGACGAGGGTGTCCCCCTCGTTGACCGCCTGGCCCTCCTCACACAGGATCTCCTTGACCTTGCCGGAGTCCTCGGCCTCGACCGGCATCTCCATCTTCATCGACTCGAGGATGACGACCGTGTCGCCCTCCTCGATCGTGTCTCCGACCGCGCACTCGATCTTCCAGACCGTGCCGGTGATGTGGGCTTCGACGTCTGCCATGGCGCGGGACACTAGACCCTCGACCGGCGGGCGAACGAGGGGCGCGCATCTTCCTACCGGCTGGCCAATGGGAGACGACCGGGGCGGGCCTACCTTGCTGTGCACCGGCGGTTCTGACCCAGTCGCCGGGGCTCCCGAGGCCAACAGGGGAGGGGCGCGTGCAACGGGACAGGCGCGCCCCTCCTCGCCTCCCCCCATGCGCCGCGACTAGGGTGCGGGCCTCGTGATCCTCGCCATCGACCAGGGCACGACGGGCACCACGTGCCTCGTCTTCGACGAGGACGGGGCGCTCGCGGGCCGCGCCTACCGCGAGTTCACGCAGCACTTCCCCAGGCCGGGCTGGGTCGAGCACGACGCGGACGAGATCTGGGACGTGACCGAGGCCGTCGCGCGCGAGGCGCTCGACGACGCCGGCGTCGACCGGCCGGCCGCCATCGGGATCACCAACCAGCGCGAGACCGTCTGCGTGTGGGACCCGTCGACGGGCGAGCCGCTGCACCGCGCGCTGGTCTGGCAGGACCGCCGCACCGCCGACCGCTGCGCCGAGCTGCGCGGGCAGGGCCACGAGGAGCGCGTCCGCGAGAAGACGGGGCTCGTCCTCGACCCGTACTTCAGCGCCACGAAGATCGAGTGGCTGCTGCGCAACGTCGACGGGCTGGCCGAGAAGGCCCGCGACGGCCGCGCGGTGTTCGGGACGATCGACGCGTGGCTGATCTTCAAGCTCACCGGCGAGCTGGTCACCGACGTGACGAACGCGTCGCGCACGCTGCTCTACGACATCCGCGAGGGTCGCTGGGACCCCGAGCTGCTCGAGCTCTTCGGCGTGCCCGAGCGTGCGCTGCCGCGCGTCGTCCCGTCGATCGGGGAGGTCGGGCGCACGCCGGAGGGCGTGCCGGTGGCGGGGATCGCCGGCGACCAGCAGGCCGCGCTCTACGGCCAGGGCTGCCTCGACCCCGGGCAGGGCAAGAACACCTATGGCACCGGATCGTTCGTCCTGCTGAACGCCGGCGACGAGGCGCCGGTGCCGCCGGAGGGCGTGCTCGCGACCGTGGCGTGGGGGATCGGCGAGCGCCGCTTCTACGCGCTGGAGGCGGCGATCTTCGTCACCGGCGCGGCGGTGCAGTGGCTGCGCGACGGCCTCGGCCTGATCGAGACCGCGGCCGAGACGGACGCGATCGCTCGGTCCGTGGAGTCGTCGGAGGGCGTCGTGTTCGTGCCGGCGCTGACCGGGCTGGGCTCGCCGCACTGGGACCCGTACGCGCGCGGGACGATCGTCGGGCTGACGCGCGGGTCGGGGAAGGCCCACCTCGTGCGGGCGACGCTCGAGGCGATCGCGTTCCAGACCGCGGACGCGGTCGACGCGATGCAGGGCGCCGGCCCGGACCTGCGCGAGCTGCGCGCCGACGGCGGCGCCTCGGAGAACGACTTCCTCATGCAGTTCCAGGCCGACGTCCTGGGCGTGCCCGTGGTCGTCGCGGCGGTGGCGGAGACGACCGCGCTCGGGGCCGCGTTCCTGGCCGGCGTGGGGGTGGGGCAGTGGACGCAGGGGCGGGTCCGCGAGCTCTGGCGCGAGCGCGCCAGATTCGAGCCGGCGATGTCCGAGGACGAGCGGCGGACGCGCCGCGAGGAGTGGTCGCGCGCGGTCGAGCGTGCCCTTCGGTGGGCAGAGGGGTAATTTCCCGTACCGGTGCCTGACGAGCTCGTCGAGATGAAGGCGCAGGTCTACAAGGACCCGCGTCCCAAGGAGTACTTCGACCGCTTCCACGAGCGCTCGCGCACCCGCGAGCCGGACCCCATGTACGAGCTGGTCCGGATGCTCACGACGGTCTACTCGCTCGTCTTCTTCCGGGCGCAGTGCATCTCGTCGGAGAAGGTGCCGCAGTCCGGCCCGGTGATCCTCGCGCCGAATCACTTCTCCTTCATGGACCACTTCTTCCTCGGCGCCTTCATCCGGCGCAAGGTGCGGTTCATGGCCAAGTCCCAGCTCTTCAAGCGCCCCATGCAGTTCGTCTACACGCACGGCGGCGTGTTCCCGGTGCGGCGCGGCGTGCGCGACGAGGACGCCTTCGTCACCGCGCACAGCGTCCTGTCCCGCGATGGGTGCATCGCCATGTACTGCGAGGGCGGCCGGTCGCGGACGGGCAAGCTCGCCGAGAAGCCGAAGCGCGGCATCGGCCGGCTGGCGCTCGAGACGGGCGCGCCGATCGTACCCGTGGCGATCCACGGCTCCAGCCATGTGCGCAACTGGAAGAAGCTCCAGTTCCCGAAGGTGACGGTGCAGTACGGCGACCCGATCCGCTTCGAGCAGGTCGACGACCCGACGCTCGACCAGCAGCAGGCCGCCGCCGAGGAGATCTTCGCCGAGATCAAGCTCCTCTACGCGGGGCTCGAGACGCTCGGGCGCCGCGGCGTCATGGAGCGCGTGCGCGAGGAGCGCCGCGCGCTGCGGCGCTCCAAGCGCAAGCGCGTCGCGTCCGTCTAGCGCACCACGCGGACCGTCCGCGACGTCACGTTCTGCTGCCCGTTCGCGGCGGTCGCGCGGAGGCCGAAGATCACCCGCACGCGCGCGCCCCTGCGCAGTGCCCGGCGTCCCGACCGGGCCGCCCTGCGGGGGATGCGCACGCGCACGGTCCGCAGCTCGCCCGCCGGGACCTGCACGCGCCCGCCGGGCAGGTGGAAGCGCGCGCGGCGGACCGCGAGCCGGCCGTTGACGCCGACGGTGCACGCGATGTCGCAGCCGACGCGGACGAACGCCGTGCGGCGGCGCAGCGCGCGCTGGCGGCGGCGCGTGGCGGCGAGGATCCGCGGCCCGCGCAGCGGCCCGGGGGTCGTGCCCGGCGGCGTGGTCGGCGGGGTGCCTCCCGGGGGCGTCGTCCCGTCGCCGCCCGGGGGAGGGGTGGTCCCGTCGCCGTTGCCGGGCGGTGGGTCGCACGACGGCGAGCGCTCGACCAGATCCGGCGCTCCGGTGCTCCCGCCGTTCGTCTCGTGGACGAGCCGGTGGACCGTGCCGTCGAGCGAGACCGCGTAGACGCGGCCGACGCCGTCCTCCCCGAAGCTCGAGAGCGTCGTGACGTCCTCGCCGGTCAGCGCGGAGGTCCCGGTGGAGAAGTCGTAGAGGCGCAGCTCGTCGACGAAGGTGTCGCCGTAGACGTACTTGCCGATGTCGTCGCCGAGTGCCGTGTCGCGGATGACGTAGCCGCCGGCGATCGCCCGGAAGTTCTCGTCGCGCGTGTGCACGATGAGCGGCTCGTGGTGCGTCGCGGGCTCGGTGCCGCTGCCGAGGACGGAGTCGCCCTCGAACCACGGCCAGCCGTAGTTCGAGCCGCACCCGAGGTTCGGCGCCGCCGCGTGGTCGATCTCCTCCTGCGTTCCCTCGCCGACGTCGCCGAGCAACAGGTCGCCGGTGGCGCGGTCGAACGAGAAGCGCCATGGGTTGCGCAGGCCGTTCGCCCAGATCTCGGGCGCCCCGCCGCCGTCCTCGTACGGGTTGCCGGCGGGGATCGTGTACCCGGTGTCGCCGGGCCTCGGCGTGATGCGCAGGATCTTGCCGGTGAGGCGGTTGGGGTCCTGGGCGTCGCCGTCGGAGTCGCCGCCCGGGCCGCCTCCGTCGCCGATCGAGATCCACAGGTTGCCGTCGGGCCCGATCTGGATCTGGCCGCCGTTGTGGTTGCTGCCGACGGGGTGGGGGATGCGGATGATCTCGTCGGCCGAGCCGGGGTCGGCCGTGTCGCCGCCCGCGTTGACGTCGTAGGCCTCGACGACGACGTCGGAGTCCGCCCCCGTGCCCGCGGTGTAGGCGACGTAGAAGCGGGTCGGGCTCGCGAAGGCCATCGAGAGGAGGCCCTCCTCGTTGCCGCCGTCGGTGTCCTCGACGGACTGGACCTTGCCGCTGATGTCGAGGTAGGTCGTCGCGGGCTCGGTCTGGTTCTTCAGCAGGCGGATGACGCCGGGCTGCTCGACGATCAGCAGCCGCGTCGGGTCGCCGGGCGGGCCGGAGAGGTGGACCGGGCGCTCGTACGTGCCGGGCATCTGGACGAGGTCGAACGCGCTGGCCTGGGGCGCGACGACGGCGGCGGCGGCCGCGAGCGCGGCGATGGCGAGTGACAGCGCTGTCTTCCTCACGGCCTGACCTCCACGGTGATCGACTTGCGGGCTTGGGTGCCGTCGGCGGCGATGCCGCGCAGCGTCAGCTTGGCGCGGACCGGGACGCCGCGGCGCAGTGACCGCCGGGCGGCCCGCGCGGCGCGGGGGCCGACGCGGGCGGCGAGGCGGCGGCGAGCCCCGGCGCGGACCTTCGCCCTTCGCCCCGGGAGCCGGAAGCTCCGGGCGCCCACGTCCAGCGTGCCGCCCAGCGCGAGCGTGCAGTCGACGTCGCACCCGGCGCGGACGAAGACCCGCCCGCGCCGCAGCGCCCGCTGGCGACGGGCCGTCGCGGCGAACACCCGCGGCCCCGAGGGGTCTGTCCCCCTCCCGGAGGGGTCTGTCCCCCCATCCCCAGAACTGGGGATGGGGGTCTGTCCCCCGGCCGCGAAGGGGTCTGTCCCCTCCCCAGAAGTGGGGATGGGGGTCTGTCCCCCGGGGTCTGTCCCCTCGGCGACGAGGCGGTAGACGGGGCCGGTGAGCGACATCGCGTAGACGCGGCCGAGGCCGTCCTCGCCGAAGCTCGTGAGCTGTGAGATGCCCTCGTCGGTGAGCGTCGTCGCGCCGGTGGCCGGGTCGGCGAGCCGGATCTGCCGGTTGACGAAGTCGCCGTACACGTACTTCCCGGCCTCGGCCAGGGACGGGTCGCGGATCACGTAGCCGCCCGTGATCGCGTTCCACCCGCTGTCGTGGGTGTGGGTGATCAGCGGGGCGACGGCCCCGGCCGGCGGCGTGCCGAAACCGGTCTCGTAGTCGCCCTCGACGGCGCGCCAGCCGTAGTTCGCGCCCTTGCCGAGCCCGGGCGCCTCGGCGCGGTCGAGCTCCTCGACGTGCGTCTCGCCGACGTCGGCGATGAAGAGGTCGCCGCTGCCGCCGCGATCGAACGAGAAGCGCCACGGGTTGCGGAGCCCGCTCGCCCAGATCTCCGGCGCGCCGCCGCCGCCGCCGCCGCCGGCGAACGGGTTCCCCGGCGGGATGTCGTAGCCGCCGCCGGGCTTCGGGTCGATGCGCAGGATCTTGCCGAGCAGCGAGCCGAGGTCCTGGGCGTTGCCGGCCGGGTCGTACGGGCCGCCGCCGTCGCCCGTCGACATCCAGAGGAAGCCGTCGCGCCCGAGCTGCAGCTGGCCGGAGAAGTGCTGCGGGCCCGGGTGGTCGATGCGCAGGATCTCGACGCTGGAGTCCGGGTCGCCGACGTCGGGCGAGTCGCGCTCCAGCGCGGCGACGACGATCTCCGGCCCACTCCCGTCGTTGACCACGTAGGCCACGTAGAACCGGCCGCTCTGCGCGTAGTCCGCCGCGAAGGCGAGCGAGAGCAGGCCGGCCTCGTTCTCGTCGTAGACGATCGAGCGCAGGTCGAGGAACGGCTCGTCACGGACCACGCCGTCCTTGACGAGGCGAATCCGGCCCTCCTTCTCGAGCACGAGGAGCCGCGACCCGTCGCCGGGCGGCCCGACGGCGTAGACCGGATGCCGGAAGGAGCCGATCGGCTGGAGATCGAACGCGGAGGCGGAGGGCACGGCGACCAGCAGCGCCGCCAGGGCGAGGAGAGCGGGGTGGAGGCGCCTCACCGGCGGACATCCTCGCAGTCGTCCGCGATCTCGTCCTCCGGGCCGGCCTGCACGACGTCGTGGCCCGGCCCGCAGAAGACGCGCTCGCGGCCACGCGCGTAGACCGAGATCCGGTCGTCGCCCTCCTCGCCGTACAGCGTGTCGTCGTCGAGGCCGCCCTCCATGCGGTCGTTGCCCGGCCCGCCGTAGACGAGGTCGTCGCCGCGGTCGCCCTGGACGTAGTCGTCACCCTCGTCGCCGTACACGCGGTCGTCGTCGTTGCGCCCATAGACTCCGTCGTTCCCCGGCCCGCCGCGCACCGCGTCGAAGCCGTTCTCGCCGTCGACGTAGTCGTCGCCCTCGCCGCCGAACAGCACGTCGTCGCCGTCGCCCGAGTACATCGTGTCGACGCCGGCCGTGCCGAAGAGCTCGTCGTCGAACGGCGTGCCGCTGATGATGTTCGAGGTGGGCGGAGCGTCGGTGGACGGCTCGGCGGCGACGAAGACGACGGTCTCGCAGCGGCGCAGGACGTCGCGGTCGGGCGCGTCCTGCTCCGTGTGGACGACGTCGCGCCCGGGGCCGCACTCGACGTGGTCGGCGTCGCCGTCGGCCACCCGGATGTCGTCGTCGCCGCTGCCCCCGTTGACCAGGTCCTGGCCCGGGCCGGTGACGATCGCGTCGTCGCCGGTGTGCCCGCTCAGCCGGTCGTCGCCCGAGCCGCCGTCGATCGTGTCGGAGCCCTCGGCGCCGAAGATCGTGTCGCGGCCGGCGTCGCCGCGGACCGAGTCGTCGCCCTCGCGCGCGAGCACGACGTCGGGGCTGATACCGGCGTCGATCGTGTCGTGCCCGAGCCCGCCGTCGATGCGGTCGCCGCCGTTGTGGCCGACGAGCTCGTCGTTGCCGTCCGAGCCGTAGATGTGGTCGGGCGCGCGGCCGCCGTAGACGAAGTCGTCGCCCGGCCCGCCGTCGAGCATCGGGTCGGGCCCGAGCCCGCTCTCGTAGATCTTGTCGTCTCCCTCGCCGCCGAGCACGACGTCCAGCCCGTCGCCGCCGTCGAGGTAGTCGTTGCCCGGGCCGCCGTCGAGCCCGTCGTTGCCGGTGCCGCCGTTGGCGTTGTCGTTGCCCGGGCCGCCCTTCACGATGTCGACGCCCGACATCGCCGACATGCGGTCGTCGCCGTCGCCGCCGTCGAGCAGGTCGCCGCCCCCGCCGCCGACGACCACGTCGTTGCCCGGGCCGCCGAGGACCACGTCGGCGCGCCGGCCGCCGTTGAGGTCGTCGTCGCCGCCGAGCCCGTCGATGCGGTCGTCGTCGCGGGTGCCGAAGAGGCGGTCGGGCCCCTCCGTGCCGGCGATCAGCGCAAGGCCGGGCTGGACGGCGAGCGCGTACGCCGCGACGCGCTGGCCGCCGAGGCGGCGGTAGGTGTACCCGCTGATGATCGACACGCTGCGCGCGCCGCGGTTGGCGACGTAGACGCGCGAGCCGTCGGCGCTGAACTGGGGGGAGCCCGGCCCGCGGCCGACGGGGACGCGGGCGACGAGCCTTCCCTTCGCGAGGTCGACGATGCCGGCCTGGCGCGCCGCGCCGGAGGAGCCGACGACCGCGGTGCCGCCGAGCGGCGAGAGCGCGACGCCGCCTCCCAGCCCGCGCCCGAGGCCGATCGGGCGCCCCGGCCGGCCGGTCAGCGGGTCGACCGAGCGCATGACGCCGGTCCGCGCGAACCACGGCGCCGCGCCGGTCCACGCCACCGCGCGCACCCCCGCGAAGCGCCGCCGCACGGTCAGCCGGCCGGCCACGAGGCTGACGACGCCCGCCCACCGGCGATCGAGCGCGACCGCGACGCGCGCGCCGTTCGGCTCGACGGCGAGCGCGTGCGGCGTCGCGCGGCCGAGCGCGTAGCGGCCGAGCGGGCGGAGGGTCAGCGGGTCGAGCGACTCGATCGCCCGGCGCCGGCCGGCGAGCACCCGCGCGCCGTCGGGCGTGACCGCGAGCGACGTGGCCGGCGCCGGGAGCGTGGCGGTCGCGGCGACGGTCCGCGCGGCGAGGTCGATGGCGACGACGCGCCGGCCGCTGGCGACGTAGGCGCGCGAGCCGTCGGGGGCAGCGGCCACCGCCGTCGTCCGCCCGCCCACCGCGATCCGCGGGCCGACCGCGTTCGTCGTGACGTCGGTGAGGACGACGTCCGGGCCGCCCGTGGCCACCACCACCACCCGCGCCTGCGCCGCCGGCGCCAGGGCCAGCGCGGCGAGGAGGGAGAGGAGGGCGGCGGCGCGGCGCATGCCGAGACAACTCTCGCGCCCGCGCCGAAGTTGCGGAGGGAGGTGCGGCGGCGGAGGGAGGGCGGCCGCGACGGGGTTGCGGCGGGCGCGCTCCCGGTACGGTCCGCGCCCGGATGTTCCGCACCGGCCTGCTCAAGGACGTCGCCGTCGCCGTGACCGGCCCCGCGCGGCCGGCGATCACCCAGCGCCTCCAGTCGCTCGACGCCGACATCCGGCCCCTCGACGTCGACTCCGACGAGGACGCGCCGCCCGAGGCCGCCGGCCTGCATGCGCTCGTCATCGACGCCGCCGCCCCGTTCGCGGCCGCGAGCCACGCCGACGACGAGCTCGCCCCGCTGCGCGCCGCGGGCGACGGCGCGTGGATCGCCACGCGCGCGGTCGCCAACGCCGCCTGGATCGAGCCGAAGGCCGAGGGCGGCAAGGTCGTCGTCGTCGCGCCGCGCCCGGACGACGGCCCCCACGCCGAGGCGGCCCGCGCCGCGCTGGAGAACCTGTCGCGCACGCTCTCGATCGAGTGGGCCCGCTACGGCATCCGCACGGCGACGATCACGCCGGACGAGAGCTGGAGCGACGACGACGTCGGCGACCTCGTCGCCTACCTCGTCTCGCCCGGCGGCGACTACTTCAGCGGCGCCCGGCTAGGCCGTTAGCCCGCCCACGGGACCTCGACCGAGTCCTCGGTCGGCGAGTCGCGGGCGACGACGTACTCCGCGGGCTCGGTGTCCGAGAGGTTCTCGAGCACGTGCGTCTCGCGCGGCGGGACGTAGAGGAGGTCGCGCGGCTCGAGCTCGACCTCCTGCTCGAGGTTGTCGCCCCAGCGGATCTTCATCCGCCCCGAGAGCATGTAGCAGATGCTCTCGCAGTTCTCGTGGTAGTGCGGGCGCGACCGGGCCCCCGGAGGGACCCGGAACACGCCTGCGTAGATGTTGCTCGCGCCGGTGGTCGCCTGCGAGACCTCGGACCCGCCGACCACCCCACGGGGCGTCTCGCGATC
>DASVRH010000404.1:0-3170 GCA_036388715.1 Solirubrobacteraceae bacterium
GCCGAGAGCGCGATCACCGAGCGCACGACGGGCCTGCTGCCCGTGCACATCTTCGGCTACCCGGCGGACACGCCCGCCCTCGAGAAGATCGCGTCGGACAGGGGGCTGTGGATCGTCGAGGACGCCTGCGAGGCGCTCGGCGCCCGCCACGGCGACGGCACGACCGTCGGCACGCGCGGCAACCCCGCGGTGTTCGCCTTCTACCCGAACAAGCAGATGACGACGGGCGAGGGCGGGATGGTCGTCTCGCCCGACGCGGAGACGAAGGCGCGCATCGACGCCGAGCGCAACCAGGGCCGCGCGCCTGACATGGGCTGGCTCGACCACGACCGGCTCGGCTTCAACTACCGCATGACCGACCTGCAGTGCGCGCTCGGGATCGCGCAGCTCGAGCGGGTGCGGGACATGATGGCCGGCCGCGAGCGCGTCGCCGCGCAGTACCGCGAGGCCCTCGCGGGCGCCGACGTCACGCTCCCGGCCGACCTGCCGGGCCGCAGCTGGTTCGTGTTCGTCGTCCAGCTCCCGCACGGCGTCGACCGCGACGAGACGATCCGCGCGCTGCGCGCCCGCGGCGTCGACTCGAAGCCCTACCTCCCGGCGATCCACCTCTTCGCCTACTACCGCGAGCGCTTCGGGCACCGTCCCGGCGAGTTCCCGGTGGCCGAGGACATCGCGGCGCGGTCGATCGCCCTGCCCTTCTTCCCGCAGATGACCGAGGGCGAGGTGGCGCAGGTCGCCGAGGCGCTCGGCGCCGTCGTCCGCCGCGCGGCCTAGGAGCCGGACTCGAAGCGGACGACCTGTCGCCCGCGGGTGCACTTCACCGCGACGAACTCCGCCCCGGTCCGCGTCCGACGGCAGCGGAAGCCCCGGACCCGCGCGCGCCCTCGCCATCGACGCGCAACCGTCCGCGCCGTACGGCACGAGACGTTGCGGCCCCAGGCCGCCAGCGACGCGCCGACGACGGGAGGCTTCCCGAAGCCGCGGGAGAAGTCGGTGATCCCGCAGAACCGCAGCTCGCGGGGGAAGGTGCGGCTGGTGACGTCGCTGACCCGGGGGACCCCCGAGTCGAGCCGCACGAAGGCGTAGCCCATCCGGTACCTGGGCCCGCCGCTGAGGGTGAAGGCGCAGAACGCGCTCGCCTTCTCGCCGTCGACCTCGGGGGTGATGGTGCGCCGGGGGCAGTTCGCGTCCAACCGCCCGCCATCGGAGCCCGGGAACCGGCGCCTCACGTCGTCTTCGAGCGCCGCGCTCGCGGTGGCCGGCGTCAGCTTCCCGACCTTCCCCTCGAAGACGCCGTAGAACGCGTCCTCGCCCGCGGTCCCCGACCCGCACGCGAAGGGATCGCGCGTCGCCAGCTCGCGGGACAGCCGCTCGTCGCGGAACTCGTACCGGACGGTGTTGCCGTCCCACGTCGCCGGGACCTCGATGCGCCCCTCGACGCCCGAGATCTCGAGGCTGCCGCCGTCGTTCGTCCCGATGACGGTGACGACGTCGGGGGCGCGGGGGTGGCACGTCTGCACGCTCGGATCGGACTCGGACCGCGAGGCCTCGCTCATCACGAGGTCGAGCGTGAGCGTCTGCGGGCGCTCGGCGAACGTCGCGCTGACCGTCAGGGCGTCGACCCAGACCGCGCTCAGCCCGACGAGGTCGGTGGTGGTGTTGAAGCTCGACGTCGCGTCGCCCGCGGGATCGTCCACCACGAGCGTCGCTGCGCTCGCGGTGCTCGGCAGCAGTGCCAGGAGGACGATGGCCAGGGCGATCCGCACGTGCTAACAATCCTTGCATGGCGGGGGCGCGGCAGGCGCGTCTTGAGGCGCAGCGCCGGCAGGCGCGGATCGTCGGCGCGATCGGGTTCGTCGCGGCGGCGGTGATGCCGCTCGTCCTCTTCCACCGCGTCATCGCGATCCTGGCCGAGCAGCCGAAGCCGTCGCTGCAGTACGCGACGGGCTGGATGCCCTGGGCGCTGCTCGCCGCCGGCCTCCTCTTCCTGCTGCCCGTCGCGTGGTCGGCGGGCATGAACCCCGAGAGCCGCTGGTTCCCGCGCGCCCGGGCCGCCTACGCGGGCTGGGGGATCACGCTCTACCTGCTCGGGTTCCTGCTGGCCTGGCAGGTCGCCCGGATCCAGGGCGCGGCGTTCTCAGGGGCCTGACTAGTCTCCGCGGCGCATGTCGCGCTTCTCCGAGCCGCAGGACCCGGCCTTCCGGGCACTCGACTCCTCGCTGGCCTTCGACCGGCGGCTGTGGCCGTACGACGTCGCCCAGTCGCGGGCGCACGCCGGCATGCTCGCCGCGCGCGGGATCATCGGGACCGACGACCGCGACGCGCTGCACGCCGCGCTCGAGAAGGTCGAGGTCGAGCTGGCGGAGGGGACGTTCCCGTTCGCCGACGACGACGTCGACATCCACATGGCGATCGAGCGCCGGGTCACCGAGCTGGCGGGGCCCTCCGGCGCGAAGCTCCACACCGCCCGGTCGCGCAACGACCAGGTGGCGACCGACGTGGCGCTGTTCGTCCGCGACGTCGCCGCCGACGCCGGGCACCGCCTGGCCGCGCTCCAGCACGCGCTGCTCGCCCGCGCCGAGGAGCACCTCGACGCTCCGCTGCCCGGCTACACGCACCTCCAGCGCGGCCAGCCGGTGTACCTCGCGCACCACCTGCTCGCGTACTTCTGGATGCTCGAGCGCGATCGCGCGCGCTTCGCGTTCGCCCGCGACGCCGCCGACGCGCTGCCGCTCGGCGCCGGCGCGCTCGCCGGGGTCAACTTCGACACCGACCGCCGCATGGTCGCCGACGCCCTCGGCTTCTCCCGCGTCGTCCCCAACTCCCTGGACGCCGTCTCCAACCGCGACTTCGTCCTCGACTTCCTCGGCGCCGCCGCCACCTGCCTGACCCACCTCTCCCGGCTCGGCAGCGAGCTGGTCCTCTGGTCGACGGCGGAGTTCGGGTTCGTCGTCCTGCCCGACGCGTGGACGAGCGGCTCGTCGCTGATGCCGCAGAAGAAGAACCCCGACGCCGCCGAGCTCTTGCGGGCCAAGGCGCCGCGGGTCGTCGGGTCGCTGACGGCGCTCTACGGCGTCATGCACGCGCTCCCATTGACCTACAACAAGGACATGCAGGAGGACAAGGAGCACCTCTTCGACGCGGCCGACACGCTGCAGCTCTGCCTCGGC
>DASVRH010000405.1:0-41430 GCA_036388715.1 Solirubrobacteraceae bacterium
GATCTCGCCCATCCGCGCGTCGGCGAACTCCGGCGCGAACTCGTCCTCGGACTTGCCGGCGGCCTCGCGCATCGCGTCGATGAGCTCGAGCACCGTCGTCTCCTCGGCCGTCCCGATGTTCACCGCGCCGCCGACGTCGGCGTCGCCCGCGGCCATGATCGCCTCGACGAGGTCGCCGACGTAGATGTAGTCGCGCGTCTGGCGCCCGTCGCCGAAGACCTTGGGCTGCCCGCCGGTGAGGGCCTTGCCCGTGAAGATCGCGATCACGCCCGCCTCGCCGTGCGGGTCCTGTCGCGGGCCGTAGACGTTGCCGAAGCGCAGGGCCACGGTGGACATCCCGTGCAGCCGCCGGTAGAGGCCCAGGTACGTCTCGGCGCAGAACTTCGACTGCCCGTAGCCGGCCATCGGCTGCGCCTCGTGGTCCTCGGGCGTGGGGACGACGTCGGTCTCGCCGTAGATCGCGCCGCCGGTGGAGGAGAAGACGAACCGCTTGACGCCCGCCTGCCGCCCGGCCTCGAGCATGTTGATCGTGCCCTCGACGTTGGTCCGCGCGTCGTACGCCGGCCGCGAGACCGAGACGCGGACGTCGATCTGCGCCGCGAGGTGGAAGATCAGCTCCGGGCGCTCGCGCCCGGCGATCTCCGCCATCGCCTCGCCGTCTCGGATGTCGGCGCGGTGCAGGCGCGCTCCACGATCCAGAGCCGCCGCCAGGTTCGACTCCTTCCCGGAGGAGAGGTCGTCGACGATCGACACGTCGTCGCCGCGCTCCAGCAGGGCGTCGACGAGGTTGGAACCGATGAACCCGGCTCCGCCGGTGACGAGGGCTCGCATAGGCGGGCGATGGTAGCCGCGTCGCCCGCGGCGGCGGCGCGACAGAGCCCGACGATCGCCATGAGCGCCAGCGCCCACGCCGTCCCTGCTCCGATCGCGACCACGAGACCCATTCGCTCTCCTTGCCTCCCGTTTCTGCCCCGGCCCCCGGACTCCTAGGCCCGCGGCGTTGCGACACAACGAGGAGGCACGTGACGATAGGCACGTGGCCGGACGGCGGAGAGGACGACCCTGCACTTTGCGCAGGATCGTGGCGGCGAGCTACATGCCGCGGCGGCGCAGCATGTACGGGACGGTGCGGAGCAGGATCTTGACGTCCGCCCACAGCGACCACCCGGCGACGTACAGGTAGTCGATCTTCACCATCTCGTGCAGCGGCACGCGGGCCGACCCGAGGATCTGCCAGTGGCCGGTCATGCCCGGCGTGAGCTGGAGCCGGCGGCGGTCCCAGCCGGTGATCTGCTCGTCCTCGTCGAGGATGAGCGGGCGCGGCCCGACGAGGCTCATGTCACCGGTGATCACGTTGAACAGCTGCGGCAGCTCGTCGAGCGACGTCCTGCGCAGGAAGCGCCCGACGCGCGTCACGCGCGGGTCGTCGGCGATCTTGAACAGGCCGTCGGCCTCGTTCGCCTCGAGGAGCTCGGCCTTGCGCTGCTCGGCGTCGGTGCACATCGTGCGGAACTTGAAGATGCGGAAGTGCTTGCCGTCGCGGCCCACGCGCGTCTGACGGAAGAAGACGGGGCCGCGCGAGTCGAGGCGGATGGCCAGCGCGATCGCCGCCATGACCGGCGCCGCGACCAGCAGGGCGAGGGCCGCGCCGCAGAAGTCGAAGCCCCGCTTGACGACGCGCGAGGAGCGCGTGAGGCCGAAGCGGCGCACGCCGAGCAGCGTGACGCCCTGGACCTGGTCGAAGACGACCGAGCTGCCGACCACGTCGAGCACGCGCGGCACCAGGCTGACGCGGACGCCGACGCTCTTGGCCGCCCGCACGAAGTCGAGCATCTCCTCGGCCGGGAGCGCGTGCGTCTCGATGATGATCCGGTGCGCGCCCGTCCACGAGATCAGCTCGCGCAGCTCCTGCGCGGTCGCGCCCCGGTCTCCCCGCTGGTTCGGCCGCTGCAGCGACATCCGGCCGACGAGCTGCGCCTTGACGCCGTCGCCCTCGAGCTTCGTGGTCAGGCGCTCGTAGGCGACCGCGTCGCCGATGAACAGGCAGCGCTCCACGGTCGCGAACCGCCCGACGATCGAGCGGGCCGACTGACGCGCGAGGAGCGCGAACCCGAACAGCGCGAGCCACAGCACCAGCACCTGCTTGTCACCCAGCTGGCCGTCGATGAGCTGGTCGTCGAGGATCCACAGCAGCAGCGCGTACAGCGTCGCGAGGTGGAAGAGCTGGGGCGCCTCGTCCATCGTCGTCTTGCGGATGACGAGCTCGTCGCGGTCGTACATGCCCTGGACCTTGCCGACGAGCACGATGATCGGCAGCGCGAAGAAGGTGGCCGGCCGCAGGCTGTCGTCGCCGAGGACCGACGTGCAGAGGATCAGCGCGAAGGCGGCGGACAGGACGTCGGCGTAGGCCAGCGAGCGACGGAAGAGGCGGTCGCGGGCCTCGACCTCGCGCGTGGCGGACTCGACCTCGAGGATCGCGTCGTGGTCGGCACGCGGCTCCGCGGTCGAGGTGTCGAGCCGCAGACGGCTGAGCCGCGGGACGGCTATTCCTCTGCGGCGGCGTGTGGGAGCCGGCGCTGCAGGCATGGGTCGACTGCTCGCTTCCAACGAACTCTCCGTACAGAACTTGTGGGTTTCGGTGGCGTCCTTCCGTGGACTGGCGGCGATCCACCGACTGAGAGCGAACCTAACGAGACTGAGCGCTCGTGTCTACACGTTGGCGGGCTTTTCACACCGGATATCCGTCCAACTCATGTCCAGCCCGCTCGTCCCCGGCCGAGGGGCGCTCGGAAAAAAATCTTCGCGAGCCGGTCAGAAACCCGCCCCCTCGTTCGTATAGGGCTGTGACATGAGCATGAACCGGGACCACGATCACCTGCCGGACGACGTCCTCGACGTCGTGCAGCAGCTGAAGGCTCACCGGCCCGAGGCCTCAGCCTTGGAGCTCGATCGAATGAAGATGAGGGCGCAGGCGAAGGCTCTGCGTCCCTCCCGAACGAAGGGGCACCTCTTGAGGTCACGTCTCACGGTCGCGCTGCTGTCGCTGGGCCTTATGGTCGGCGGCACGGGCGGCGTCATCGCCGCGAAGGGCGGCAACGGCAACGGCGGCGCTGCCAAGTCGCAGTACAAGCCGGGCATCGGCCCGTGCAAGAACGGCGGCACCACGCCGTCCGGCACCCACACCGGGGCGCCCGGCAACGGCCAGGACTGCGCCAACAAGCCCGGCCAGGGCGGCGGCTCGCAGCCCGGCAACGGCAACGGCCCGGGCGGCAACTCGTCCGCGAGCAACGGCAAGGGCGGCAACGGCAAGTAGCCGAAGCGCAGACCTTCGTCTGTTTTCCGAAAGGGGCGGCTCCGGCCGCCCCTTTCGCGTTAACCCCCGTCCGTAGACTGCGCCGCCATCTCCGCCGAGGCGACCGCTCCCGCGATCGAGTCCGATCACCGCGCGCTCCCCGCCCCCGTCCAGGCGGGGGCCGTCGCCGGGCTGCTTGCGCTCCCGGCGGCGCTGACCGTCTACGTCGCCTTCGAGGAGGGCGGGTTCTTCCCCGACACCGTCGGGGTGGCCGCCATCGTCGTCCTGCAGGCGCTCGTCCTGCGCGTCCTGCTCGCCGACCGGCCGTTCGAGGGGATCGGCCGGCCCGCGGCGATCGCGATCGGCGCCTTCTCGTGCTTCGCGGTCTGGCAGCTGCTCTCGGCGTCGTGGTCGGACAGCACCGGCCGCGCGCTCGTCGAGTTCGACCGCACCCTGCTCTACCTGGTCACGCTCGTCCTGTTCGCCTCGCTGGGGCGGACGCCCGAGCGGATCGCCTGGCTCATCCGGCTGCTGGCGCTCGGGATGGTCGCCGTCTGCGTCGCGGGGCTGCTGTCGCGCACGCTCCCCGAGCTGGTGAGCGTCTCCACCGACTACTCGGTCGACCGGCTCAGCTACCCGGTGACGTACTGGAACGCGCTCGGCCTGCTCGCCGCGCTCGCGATCGTGCTCTGCCTGCACCTGACGTGCAGCGCCAGCGAGCCGCGGGCGTCGCGGATCCTCGCCGCGGCGGCGCTGCCGGTGCTCGCCGGCACGCTGATCCTCACGTACTCGCGCGGGGGGATCCTGATCGCGATCGTCGGCGTCGTCGCCTACTCGCTGCTCGGCCGCCCGCGCACCTGGCTGACCGGCGTCGCCGCGACAGGCCCGTTCGTCGCGATCGCCGTGGCGTCCGCCTACGGGGCGGAGGAGCTCACGGCCGACGACTACGCGACGAACGGGATCGAGGCCGGCGAGGGCGTCGCGACGACCGTCGCGCTGTGCGCGATCGCGGCGGCCGTCCTGCGCGCCGTGTTCGTCGTGCTGGTCGACCGGCGGCTGGTCCGCGCCCGGCTCGCGCCGCTGCGCCGGCTCGGCGTCAAGCCGTGGATGGCCTGGTCGGGCGGGACCGTCGTCGTCCTCGTGGTGGCGCTCGCCGCCGGCTTGCCCGGGAAGATCGAGACGCAGTACGACCGCTTCGTGTCGGGGAACGAGGGGCCCGTCGGCGACACGCGCGACCGCCTGACCGACCCGGCGAACGCCGGCCGCATCCCGGAGTGGGAGGCGGCGGTGCGCGGGTGGAAGGACCAACCGCTGCGCGGCCAGGGCGCCGGGATGTACCAGCTCGACTTCTACGAGCGCCGCGACGAGGCGCGGTCGACGACGGTCACCGACGGGCACTCGCTCTACCTCGAGACGCTCGACGAGCTGGGGCTCGTCGGCGCGGTGCTGCTCCTCGTCGTGCTCGGGTCGATCCTGGTCGCGTTCGCGCGCGGCCTGGGCGGCCGTTGGCGGGCGCGCTACGGCGCGCTGCTCGCGGTCGGGCTCGGATGGGTCCTCGCCGCGGGCATCGACTGGCACTGGGAGATGCCCGTCGTCACCGCTTGGCTGTTCGCCGCCGGCGGGCTCGCGCTGGCGCGGCCCCTCGGCACGAGCGGTCGCCCGCCCATGGGCAGCAGCAACCGCGCGATCATCGCCGTCGCGTGGCTCATCGCGGCGGTGACGCCGTTCCTCGTCCTGACCTCGTCCTCCCGCGTCCGCGACGCGGGTGCGGACTTCGCGCGCGGCGACTGCACCCCGGCGCGTCAGAGCGCCTTCGACGCGCTCGACTACCTGTCCGCGCGGCCCGAGCCGTTCGCGATCGTCGGCTTCTGCGCGCTGCTCGACGACCTGCCGCGCGCGGCGGTGCCGGCCATGCGCGAGGCCGTCTCGCGCGACCCGCGCAGCTGGGAGTACCGGCTCGGCCTGGCGACCGCGCTGGCGGCGGCGGGCCAGGACCCGGGGCCGGATGCAAAGGAGGCGCTGCGGCGCAACCCGCTCGATCCGCTCGTGCGCTCCTCGACGAGCAAGCTGCTGGCGGCGACGACGGAGAGCGAGCGCATCGAGGCGGGCCGCGATGTCTTCGCCGACCTCTTCTACAGCTACAAGCTGTCGATCCAGCACCTCTAGGACTTGCGCCGCACCTCACGGTGCGGATATGAACTCCTTGCATGAAGACGACCTTGCTGTTTGCCGCGACCTGCGCCTCGGCGCTCGCGATGACCGGGCTCGCCGGGGCCGCCACGAGCACGGCGACCACCAGCGAGCTGCTGTTCTTCGGCGCGACGCGCGGGTGCGAGGCCGGCCAGGCGCCGCCCTGCATCGCGGTGAACACCGTCGACTACGACTACGACGGCGTCCGCACCGAGCTCGAGGTGTGCGTCAGCGGCGCCGACCAGGGCTGCGCGCAGGTGCCGCTCTCCGCGCTGAAGGTCGACTCCTCGCGGCGCTCGGCGTCGGCGACGGTGCCGGTCACGCTCATGCACTTCAACCCGGACGACACGTTCACCGCCCGCCTGGCCACGGTCACGCTCGGCTTCCAGGCGGGGTCCGGGGCGCTGCAGAACACGAAGACGGTGACGACCGGGGTCAACGGCGCCGGATGCCGCGTCCGCTACACGACGGTGGCGAAGCTGTGGAACGGCACCCTCCGCGCCACGCTCGACGGCGCGACCCACGCGGGCGCCGCCCAGCTCGGGACCTACCAGATCACCGACCGCACCAAGTCCTGCTAGCCGGTCGCGGGCGGCTGGCCGGCGCAGCAGCCCTCGATCACGAGGACGTTGCCCTTCGTCGCGCCGCGCCATGACCGGTCCGGGCTCACGGTCACGCGGTAGCGGGCGACGTCGCCCGACTTGTACCTGACCACGCAGGTCCACGGGTTGCGCAGCTCGCCGCCGGCGTTCGTCGTGCAGCGCGCCGAGCGCCCGCGGCCCCCGCCGGAGCCGGGCAGCGCGTTCGGCGCCCGGATCACCGAGGCCTCGAGCTCCGCGGGGCGGACCGGCGACTGCCGCGACTGGTCGAGGACGAACGCGTCGCCGGGATCGCGGGCGGTCATCGCGAGCGCCGTGCCGGCGACGCCGGCGGCGAGGGCCGGGGCGACGAGCAGGACTGGACTTATGGTTGGTTTGCGCATTCTCCGGCTTCAGGAATCATGACGGCTCGATGCGCGACCGCGATTTCGAGCGCCTGTACGAGGAGCATGCCCAGGGCCTGTTCGGCTTCCTGGCGTACCGGACCGGCGACCGCATCCTCGCGGAGGACCTCGTGGCGGACACGTTCGAGCGGGTTCTGCGCTCCCGCGCGCGGTTCGACCCGCGCAAGGGCCGCCAGAAGGCGTGGGTCTACGCCATCGCGCTGAACCTGCTGCGCGACAGCGCCCGCCGCACGCAGACGGAGAGCCGCGCCCTCGAGGCGGCCACCGTCGGCGCGGGCCCCGCCGAGGCGTGGCCGCACGAGGCGCTCGACGAGCGCGACCAGCTCAGGCGCGCGATGGAGCGGCTCTCGCAGGAGGAGCGCGACGTGGTCGCGCTACGGTTCGGCGCGGACCTTCCCGTCAAGGACATCGCCACCACGATCGGCGAGTCCGTGACGACGACGGAAGGACGGCTTTACCGAGCTTTGCGCAAGCTGAAGGGCGAGCTGTCGTGAGGGGTACGGGCGAAAAGGTCGTACATCTGCCGAATTTCGGCACAGCGGCTCAGACCGCCGTTATCTTCGCCGCTCGGCGTGGCCCGTTCCCCCGCGTCGCGGACCTGCACCACCACCGGAGACCAAGCACATGAGCAGTGATCTGATCGTCGTCGCCGGGGGCGGCGGATTCATTGGCGGCCACCTCGCCAAGACCCTTCTCGACCAGGGCTTCCGCGTCCGTTCGGTCGACGTCAAGCCGACGGACGAGTGGTACCAGGTCCACGGCGAGGCCGAGAACCTCGTCCTCGACCTCCGCCTCGCGGACGCCTGCGAGCAGGCCCTCGACGGCGCCGACGAGGTCTACCAGCTGGCCGCCGACATGGGCGGGATGGGCTTCATCGAGAACAACAAGGCCCTCTGCATGCTGTCGGTGCTCGTGAACACCCACATGCTCCAGGCCGCGGTGAAGCACGACCTGAAGAAGTTCTTCTACTCGTCCTCGGCGTGCGTGTACGCCGGCGACAAGCAGACCGACCCGGAGAACCCGGGCCTCAAGGAGAGCGACGCCTACCCGGCGATGCCGGAGGACGGCTACGGCTGGGAGAAGCTCTTCAGCGAGCGCATGTGCCGCCACTTCCGCGAGGACTTCGGCCTCTACACCCGCGTCGCCCGCTACCACAACGTCTACGGCCCCGAGGGCACCTGGACGGGCGGGCGCGAGAAGGCGCCGGCCGCGATCTGCCGCAAGGTCGCCGAGGCCAAGCTCACGGGCCGCCACGAGATCGAGATCTGGGGCGACGGCGAGCAGACGCGCAGCTTCATGTACATCGACGACTGCACGTACGGCACGCAGGCGATCCTGAACTCGGACATCCTCGAGCCGATCAACCTCGGCAGCGACGAGATGGTCTCGATCAACCAGCTCGTCGACATCGTCGAGGGCATCGCCGGCATCAAGCTCGAGCGCCAGTACAACCTCGACGCGCCGAAGGGCGTGCGCGGCCGCAACAGCGACAACACGCTCATCTCGGAGCTCATGGGCTGGGCGCCCAGCATCACGCTGCAGGAAGGCCTCGAGAAGACGTACGCGTGGATCTACGACCAGGTCTCGGCCTCGGTCGCCGCCGCCTGAGCGCCTCACGGGGGAAAGCAGTGCCGGTCACAGTCATCTTCGGTGGCAGCGGGTTCATCGGCTGCCATCTCGCGAACGAGCTGGCCCGGGCCGGCGAGACGGTGGTCCTCGCGGACCTCGAGCCGCCTCGCCTGCCCGTGCCGCCGGACGTGACGTTCGTGCGGCGCGACGTGCGCGAGCCGATCGGGCGGATCGACGGCGTCGAGCGGCCGGATCTCGTGGTCAACCTGGCCGCCGTGCACCGCACGCCGGGGCACGAGGACCACGAGTACCACGACACGAACGAGAACGGCGCGCGGAACGTCACGGCGTACTGCGAGGAGGAGGGCGTGGCCCGTCTCTGGTTCACCAGCTCGATCGCCGTCTACGGCCCGGGCGAGGAGCCCAAGGACGAGGACAGCGAGCTCACGCCGGTCAGCGCGTACGGCAAGTCCAAGGTGCGCGCCGAGGAGATCCACGCCGAGTGGGCCCGCCGCGCCGAAGGCCGCCGCCTCGTCGTCGTGCGGCCGGCCACGGTGTTCGGCCCGGGCGAGGGCGGCAACTTCACCCGCCTGGCCAAGAGCCTGCGGACGCGCACCTTCGTGTACCCGGGCCGGCGGGAGACGCGCAAGGCGTGCGGCTACGTCGACGACCTCGCCGGGAGCCTCCTGTACATGGAGCAGTTCGCGGATCCGGTCGTGACCTACAACTTCGGCTACCCGACGCCGCCGACGACCGAGGAGATCGTCGAGGCGTTCCGGCGCGTCGGCGGCTTCGGCCGGCCCGTGGGCACGGTGCCGCTCGGCCCGATCCTCGTCGTCGCCAAGGGCCTGCACCGCGCCGGCCTGAAGACCTTCGACCCGGCGCGGGTCGTGAAGCTCGTGCACTCGACGAACATCGTTCCCAAGCAGCTCGTCGAGCGCCGCTACTCGTACCGGACCAACCTCGACACTGCACTGGAGCGGTGGTATCGCGAGGACCCCGACGGGGCCTTCGTCTGATCGCCATGGACATCCTCATCACCAGCAGCTACTACTGGCCGGAGCTGACCGGCAACGCGCCCTACGTCACGGGCATGGCGGAGTACTTCGCCGAGCGTCACCGCGTCGTCGTCGCGACCGCGTACCCGCACTACCCGCAGTGGGAGCCGCAGATGAAGCGGCGCCCGCGGCACGTCGAGCACCAGAACGGCGTCGAGATCCAGCGCCGCTTCCACTACGTCCCGCGCTCCCAGTCGGCGGCCAAGCGCGCGGTCTACGAGGCGACGATGTTCGCCGGCGGCCTGACCGCCCTGCGCCCGGGGTGGCGACCCGACGTGATCCTCGGCGTCATGCCGAGCCTGGCCAGCAGCACGCACGCCCGCGTCGCGGCACGGCTCCACAAGCGCCCCTACGGCCTCGTCTTCCACGACCTGATGGGCGAGGGCGCGCGCCAGAGCGGCGTCAGCGGCGGCGGCCGCGTCGCGGACATCGTCACGAAGGCCGAGATCGGCCTGGCGCGCGGCGCGAAGCGCATCGCCGTGTACGCCGACGGCATGCGCCGGTACTTCGAGGACGGCGGGGTGCCCGCCGACAAGATCGACCGCGTCCGGCCGTGGACGCTGAACTGGAACCCGACGGTCGACCGCGAGGAGATGCGGCGGCGCCTGGGCTGGAACGGCGAGTTCATCTGCGTGCACGCCGGCAACATGGGCCACAAGCAGGGCCTCGACAACGTGCTCGACGCCGCCGCCAAGGCGAAGGACCCCGACGTCCGCTTCGTCCTCGCGGGCGACGGCAACGAGCGGGCGCGGCTCCAGGCGCGAGCTCGCGAGATGGGCCTGAGGAACCTCCTCTTCATCGAGCCGATGCCGTGGGGCGAGTACGAGTCGATGCTCATGGCCGCCGACGTTCTCGTCGTCAACCAGCGCCCGACGGTGGGCGAGATGTCGTTTCCGTCGAAGCTGACGTCCTACTTCCCCGCCGGGCGGCCGGTCGTGGCGGCCGTCGCGGGCGACGCCGACACGGCAGCCGAGGTGCGCCGCTCGGAGGCGGGCGTCGTCGTCGACCCGAGCCGCCCCGAGGACCTGGCCGCGACGATCGAGGACATCAAGGGCTCACCCGATCGCGGCGAGGCGCTCGGCGCGGCGGGCCGTCACTACGCGGAGAGCGTGCTGTCGCGTGAGGCGATCCTCCGCGAGTACGACCAGTTCATCGCCCGGCTGGCTCCGGGCGCCGGGCACGGGAGCGGCTGAGGGTGGACGTCGCTCGGCTCAAGCGCGGCGTGTCGGGGAGGCTCTTCACCCGCCGGCGCCTGCCCTTCCCGAGCGACGCCGTCGTCCCGATGGACTCGACCTCGGACGTCCTGCTGCGCTTCAGCCGCACGCTGCACGAGTTCAAGCCGCCCGTCTGGTCGCAGGAGGTCGCGTTCGCCAGCGAGATGAGCGCGCGCGGCCGCGCGTTCGCGGTGACGAGCGAGCCCGGCGAGATCTTCGGCAAGTCGGTCATGTGGTACCACCGCGACGACCTCGTGAAGCCGCGGCTGTGGGACTACGCGAAGCAGATGCAGGAGCTGATCGCGGGGATCGAGGGGCAGGGCAACCGCACCTTCAACTCCTCCGGCGAGGTCCGCTTCTGGGAGAACAAGGGCTACATGCACCGGCGCCTCGACGAGATCGGCGCGCCGACGCCGCGGACGCGTCTGCTGACCGCCGACACGTGGCGGTCGGCCGAGTTCGACCTCGAGCCGCTGCTCATCAAGGAGGAGCACTCGTCGAGCAGCAAGGGCGTGCAGCACTTCCGGACGGCCGCGGACGCGCGCCGGTACGTCGAGGGCTACGCCTTCCGCCCCGGCGAGAGCCTCGTCATGCAGGAGGTCGTGCCGGGCGCGACGAAGGACCTGAGGCTGACCATGGTCGGCGACCGGATGATCGAGTCGGCGACGTACTGGCGGATCAAGAGCCCCGAGGCGCTGGCCCGCAGCGAGTGGACGACCACCGCGACCTCGAACGAGTCGACGGTCGTGCACGGCGAGGTCCCCGAGGGCGCCGTGAAGGCGGCGGCCCGGTACATGCGCGATCTCGGGATCCGCACGGCGGGCTTCGACTTCATGTTCCGCGACGACGACGTCACGGGGCCGCCGCTCGTCCTCGAGTTCAGCCCGCTCTACGACCCGAACCCACCCAAGCCGCGCCGGTACGACGACTGGTCGTACAAGCGCTACAAGAGCAACCCGTACATCAGCGAGGGCTACTTCTTTCAGCAGCACCTGGCGTTCCGCGAGATCGCGGGCCAGGTCTTGGACCAGGAGATGTATTGACCATGTCCGTGCAGAGCAGCGCCCAGATCACGCCGCGCGAAGAGGAGATCCTCGCCACGCTCAAGGAGATCAAGGCGGCGTCGGGCTCGCACTCGCCGAGCCTCTTCGCGCTGAGCGACCGCATTCCCGACCTCCAGGTCCGCATCGACGCGTGCTTCCTCTCCAACCCCTACGCGACCGACCTCTTCATCGACCGGCTGACGTCCGAGCTCGTCGAGACCGGCGCGATGCGCAAGGTTCTCGAGGCGTACCCCTCGCCGAACAACCACGTCGCGTCGCTGCTCTCGCCGACGCTCGGCGTCGACCCGGCGCAGATCTTCGTCTGCAACGGCGCGATCGAGGCGATCCAGGCGGCGATGCACCGCTTCGCCGGCACGCGGGTCGGCGTCATCCTGCCGACGTTCTCGCCCTACTACGAGTACCTGCGGCCCGACCAGCAGGTCTTCTACTACAAGCTCTCGCGCGAGAACGACTTCGCCCTCGACGTCGACCACTTCCGCGAGTGGGTCCTGGCCAACGAGCTCGACACGGTCTGCCTGATCAACCCGAACAACCCGAACGGCGGCTACGTCCCGACGAAGCTGATGCGCGGGCTGCTCGAGTCGCTCGCGCACCTCGAGCTGGTCGTCCTCGACGAGAGCTTCATCGACTTCGCGTGGGAGGACGCCGAGCGCCACCGGACGAGCCTCACGGCGGACGCGGCGGCGCAGGAGAACGTGATGCTCGTCAAGAGCATGTCGAAGGACTTCGGCGTGGCCGGCCTGCGCGCGGGCTACGCGATCATGTCGGCGGACCGCGTCCAGTCGCTGGTGGGCAACGGCTTCCTGTGGAACATCAGCGGCCTGACCGAGTACTTCTTCCGCCTCTTCACCGACCCGGAGTTCCAGGCCGACTACTCGTGGGCCCGCCTGCGCTACCTCGCCGAGGCCGAGCCGTTCTTCGGCGCGCTCGGCGCCATCGGGGGGCTGCGCGCGTACCCGAGCAAGGCCAACTTCGTCCTCGTCGAGCTCGAGGACACGGTGCCGATCGAGCTGGTCGCGCCGCTCCTCCTCGTCCGCCACGGCGTCTACGTGCGCGACTGCCGCGACAAGATCGGCCTCGAGGACGGCCAGTACATCCGCGTCGCGAGCCGCAAGGGCGTCGAGAACGACGAGATCGTCGCGGCGTTCGAGTCGATCGTGAGCGCATGCCGCACCGACGGCTGACGCCCCGCCGCCTCGCCGCCGCCGCCACCCGTCCGATCCGCCACCTCCCCGACCGCCGCGCGGCCGTGCGCGCCGCGGCCGCCGTCGCGGCCGCGTGCCCCGGCGAGGTCCGCGTGTGCTGGGACCTCGACAACACGCTCGTCGACTCCGGCCGCCTGCTGCGCGAGGGCGTGCCGCTCGACGAGGCCGTCCGCAGCGCGGACCCGGTCGCCGGGATGCTCGACTTCCAGCGCGCGCTCGCCGCGGCGCTCCCCGGCGCCGGCCACTTCGTGCTCAGCGTCCGCGCGCGGGGGATGCGCGACGACACCCTCGCGTGGATCGCGCGCCACGGGCTCGAGCTCGCGCCCGACGCGGTGGCGCTCGTGCGCAGCCCCGCCGACAAGCCCGCGGTCTGGCGCGCGCTCGCGCGGGGAGGGAAGCTCGTCGTCGTCGACGACCTCAGCCACGGCCATGAGGGATCGGCCATCACGCCGTACGGACGGCTGGCCGAGCAGGCGCGCCGGATCGCGGACGCCTACGTCGACCTGGCAGCGATCGGGGCGATCGCCGAGGAGCCGGCGAGCGCCGCGGCGGCCGCCGAGCGCGTCGCGGCGGCGGTGGGCGGCGCGGCTTCGCCTAGTGCTTCTTGACGCGCGCCCAGTCGCGGCCGCGCTGCTTCTGCCAGCGCAGCGGCGTGGACAGGCTCGACTCGACCAGCATCGTCCGTGACGTCGTGGCCGCCGCCGGCGCGACGGCCGGGTCCGTCCACGTCGACGTGCCCATCGCCGCGCCGTAGAGGTCGCCTGCCTCGGTGAGGCCCGCGGACTGCGACTGCGCGAACTGGGCGGCCTTCGTGCTGCCGGCGAGCCCGGTCGCGGTCCCGTACATCACGTTGACCATGCCGGAGTCGACGAACTGGAACGCCTCGTTCGGCGCGCCGCCGACGAGGTCGGACCGCCGGTCGCCGTCGTAGTCGCCGGTGGTGATCGCCGAGCCGAAGTGGTCGCCCGCCTGCGCGAGGCCCTCCCACGAGTTCTGCGACCACTCCTGCGCGTCCTGCGGGCGGAACCGGGTCAGCCCGCTCGCGCCGCCGTACATGACGTTCACGACCCCCGCCCCGGCGATGCCGTAGTAGTTCTCGTTCGGAGCGGCCGCGGCGAGATCCTCGCGGCCGTCGGCGTTGAAGTCGCCGGCGGTCAGCGCGCCGCCCCAGCCGTCGCCCGGCTCCTCCGCGCCGGCGGCGTCGGCCTGGCGCAGCTGTTGCGGGTTCGTGAACCCGGTCGTCGTGCCGTACAGGACGTTGACGACGCCGGCGCCGGCGTTGCCCGACCAGTCCTCGCCCGGCGCGCCGGCCACCAGCTCCGACCGGCCGTCGCCGTTGAAGTCCGCCGTCGTGAGCGCCGCGCCGAAGCGGTCGCTCTGCTCGGGCAGCCCGGCGGCGTGCTCCTGGGGGATCTGTCGCGCGCGGACGCTGCCGGCAAGCCCCGACGCGGTGCCGTACATCACGTTGACCATCCCGGACGCGGTCGCCTGGTAGTCCTCGCCGGGCGCGCCGGCGACGAGGTCCGCGCGGCCGTCGCCGTCGAAGTCCCCGGCCGCGAGCGCCGTGCCGAAGCGGTCGCCGTCCTGAGCGAGGCCCTCGAACGAGTTCTGCGACCACTCCTGGGCCTTGCCGCGGTCGTTGCCGTCGACGCCGTTCGCCGATCCGTACTGGACGTTGACCACGCCCGCGTCGGGCACGCCGTAGAAGTTCTCGCCCGGCGCGCTCGCGACGAGGTCGTCGCGGCCGTCGCCGTCGAAGTCGCCCGCGGCCAGCGCCGCCCCGAAGCGGTCACCCGCCTCGTTGGCGCCGGCGACGTCGCTCTGGAAGAACTGGCGCGGGTTCGGCCCGCCGTTGAGCCCGGTGGCCGAGCCGTACAGCACGTTGACGGCGCCCGCGCGCGCGAGGCCGGCGAGGTCCTCGCCCGGCGCGCCGACGGCGAGGTCGCTGTAACCGTCGTTGTTGAAGTCGCCGGTGGTCAGCGCCGCGCCCCACTGGTCGCCCTGCTCGCTGAGGCCGAACGCGGCCGACTGATGGAACTGCAGCTCGCCCGGCCCCGGCTTGCCGAGACCGCTCGCGCCGCCGTACTTCACGTTGACCACGCCGGCGTCCTCGAGGCCCCACAGCTCCTCGCCCGGGGCGCCGATCGCGAGGTCGTCGTAGCCGTCGCCGTTGAAGTCCGCCGCCGTGCCGAGCTGACGCGTGAAGGTCGCGCGGTACGTCGCGCTGGTGGCCGGCGTGGTGAGCACGTGCGACTTCGCGCCGCCGTCCGACCACGAGCCGAACACGTAGCGGCGGGTCCCCTTGAGCTGCGTCGGCGCGTCGACGGTGAGGCCCCAGCCCTGCCACGAGGTGATCGTCTCGGGCCCGGTGAGCGTCCGCTCGTTGACCTTGACCTTGAGGCCGGTGGGCGCCGTCTCGAACGTCAGCGTGACCTTGTTGGGGTCGAAGTCCTGCACCACGGTCGAGCTCAGGCCCGACGAGTCGGTCGCGGTGAGCCGGATCTCCAGGTTGGAGTTCGTGGCGGCCGAGAAGTCCTCCGGCGCGGGGCCCTTGAAGCTGATGTTGTTGCCCGTGACGGGCTGGACGTAGGGGTGGTAGTGCGTGTTGTGATGCAGCTTCACCTCCCACTTGAGGCTGGTGGCCGGGAGGGCGCCGTCCTCGGCGTCGTTGGCGTGGCCCGTCAGCGTGTACTGCTGGCCGACCGCGAACTTCTGCGACGTCGTGGGCGCGTCGATCACCGGCACCGGCTTGTTGCCGACCTCGATCGTGACCGTGTCGGTGTCCGTCGCCCCGGCCGTGTCGGTCACGGTCAGCTTCGCCTGGTAGGTGCCGCTCTGCGTGTAGGTGTGCGACGTCGTCGCGCCGGTGCCCGTCCCGCCGTCGCCGAACTCCCAGGCGTACGTCAGCCTGTTGCCGTCGGCGTCCGAGCTGGCCGTCCCGTCGAACTGCACGCTCAGGGGCGCGACGCCCGTCGACGGGGTGCCCGACGCGGAGGCCACCGGCCTGCGGTTGCCGCCGCCGACGTAGACGACGCGCCGGACCTGGTTCGGCTGCCCGGGCTGGACGCTCGCGCCGTGCAGGTAGTAGAGCGCCTGGCCGCCGGACGGCTTGGGGCCGAACTCCATGTCGAGGACGCTCCAGAGTCCGTCGGCCCAGAACGTGACGGCCCCGGTCTCGGCCGGCGCATCCTTCCGCCACACCTTGCCGCACACGTAGTCGCCGTAGAGGTAGTCGCGGTCGTACTCGACCGGCCACACGCCGGTGGGCACGAAGACGCCGCCGGTGATCGAGCTGCAGCCCGTGTTGTGGTGGTACGTCGCGACCGGGTCGGTGATCCCGGCGGGCGGGCCAGGGCAGTTCGTCGACATCGCGGTCGGGCACGCGCCCTCGCGCATCGGCCACCCGTAGTTCGCGCCGAGCGCGCCCGCGTCGACCTCCTCCCAGGTGTCCTGGCCGACGTCGTTGAAGAAGAACCGCGTCGTCGCGCTCTCCTGGTCGAACGCGGCCTTGTACGGGTTGCGCACGCCGGCCGCGTAGATCTCCTGGCACTTCCTGCTCGCGTCCGACGTGAAGCCGATCGTGCCGCACTGGACGCTGTCGGCGCCGAGGTACGGGTTCGTGTCCGGGATCCCGCCCGTGCGGGTGATCCGCACGACCTTGCCCTGCAGCGTGTTGAGCTCCTGCCCGGCCGTGTTCAGCTCACCGCAGGCGTTCTGGTTCTTGTAGTAGCAGAGGCCGTCGCCCACCATCACGTAGAGCAGGCCGTCCTTGCCGAAGTGGACGTCGCCGCCGTTGTGCGCCCCCTGGAACGCCACGATGTTGTCGAGCAGGACGGTCTCGCTGGCGGGGTCGATGACGTTGCCGGTCATCTTGAAGCGCGACAGCCGGTTGACGGGCCCGGTCAGCAGCGTCGAGCCGCACGTCCCGTGCTTGTTGAACGTGTAATAGACGTACAGGAAGCCGTTGGTCGCGAAGCTCGGGTCGGGCGCGATGCCCATGAGCCCCTCCTCGCGGTTGCCGCAGACCTTGTTGCCGAGGCTCAGCGCCGGCGTGGTGAGCCGTACGTCGTTCTGGATGACGTCGACGTTGCCGTTCATCGTCGACACGAGGATCCGGCCGTCGGGCAGGATCACCATCGCGCTCGGGAAGTTCGGGATCTCGGCCACCACCTCGTTCTGGAAGCCGGCGGGGACGGCGCCCGGCGCGGGCGCCGCGCAGAGGCAGGCGGCCACGACAGCGATCATCGTGACCAGGGCGGACCTGAGAGCGGTGTTCATCAGCGGCGTGGGGAGGTTGGCGGCGTGGGGGATCCTGCGGTGAGGCCGGCCATCCGTGGCGGCCGACGAGAACCTACCTCAGTCCTGCGCCCGCTTGACCGGCTTTCCGTCCAATTCGGCGGATGTACGAGTTCATGGGCCTCGCTCACCTCCTAGGCTTCCGACCGGCATGCAGTCCACGCCCGCGACCCGCGCCCAGCTGGTCCGCGCCGACCCCCGGCGCGAGGACCGCCTGCGCGTCGCCGTCTACGCGCTCGGCGGGTTCGCGCTGATCGCCGGGCCGCTCCTCGCGGCGCTGAACCCGTCGACCGACGTGCTGCTCATCGCCGCGACCGCGCTGGTGCTGATCGCGCCGCTCGCGGTCCGGGCCGTGCAGGGGCGGTTCGATCCGTTCGAGCCGATCGTGATCTTCTGCCTCGCCTACGGCGTGATGTTCGTCGTCCGCCCGGCGGCGATGCTCGTCAACAACGACATGACGTTCTCGATCGCGATGCAGGGCATCGACGTCCAGGACACGTTCCGCCCCGCGCTCGTCCTCGGGCTGCTCGGCGCCATCGGGTTCGTGGGCGCGCACTCCGCGCGCCTCGGCTCGCGGATCGCCGAGCGCATCCCGACCCCGCCCGAGCCGAGCCTCGACCGGATCCTGCTGGCGGGCGGCGCGCTGTGGGGCTTCGGCGCGGTGCTCTACGGCCTGTTCCTCTCCTCGGCGGCCGGCCGGCGCTCGATCGTCGACGTGATCCTGTCCGGCCGCAGCTTCGAGCTGACCCAGGCCTACAAGGCGTCGAGCGGCTACCTCTACAACGCGCCGTTCCTCATGGTCTCGGCGACGCTGATCTTCTTCGGCGTCGGCCTCGCCCGCCGCAGCGGGCGCCTGCTCGGCCTCGCGGCGTTCTCGACGGCGACCCTCCTCCTCCTGCTCGGGCCCTCCGGCAGCCGGACGATCCTCTTCCCGCTGCTGCTCGGCCTCGGCGTCATCTACTACACCAACCGCGGCACGCGGCCGAAGGCGATCTCGCTGCTCGTCGTCACCCTGCTGGCGCTCACCGCCTCGGCGATCCTGCTCGACGTCCGCAGCAGCGCGGAGCGCCAGGCGATCGGTGTCAGCGCCGCGGTCCAGAAGACGTTGCGCGACCCGATCCGGATCTTCGCTCCGCTGACCAAGGACCACGACGCCGCCGAGCTTCCCGCCCTGGCCGCCGCGCTGAACGTCGTGCCCTCGGTCGTCGACCACCAGTGGGCGTCCGGCACCGCGCAGGACGCGCTCGCGCGCCCGATCCCGCGGCAGCTGTGGAGCGGCAAGCCGCGCCAGCCGAAGGAGCGCGTGATCGAGGCGCTGTGGCCGACGCTCTACCAGTACGGCGTGGCGAACCCGGAGTTCTCCGTGCTGCTGCCGTTCTACATCGACGGCGGCTACCCGGGCGCGCTGGTCGGGATGATGCTCTACGGCCTGCTCGCCGGGACCCTCTACCGGTGGTACCGGCGCTCGGCCGACAACGTGGGCACGCGCGTCATGTTCGCGTCGGCGCTGCCCTTCATCGTCAGCGCCGTGCGCGACACGCCGGTCGACACCCTGTACCGACTGACGTTCGTGGCGCTGCCGGTGCTGCTGATCTTCTACTTCGTCGCGTCGCCGGAGCGGACCGCGAGGGTCGGCGTCCTCCGGCCGCGGCGCGCGGTCCGCCGCACGCTCATCGAGCCGTCGTAGGCCGGCGCCGGAAGAGGAAGTCGCCCTGGACCTGCGTGCGGTCCGGGCCGGGGGTGATGTTGAAGACGCCGGCCAGCGAGAGCCCGTGCCGGCCCAGCTCGGAGATGATCTCGCTGGCCAGGGCCTGCCCGGCGTAGAGCTCCTCGAACGAGCACTCGACGTAGGCCTCGTCGACGGCGGCGAGTGTCGCGTGGGCGCCGCGCAGGACCTCCAGCTCGAAGCCCTGGACGTCGATCTTCAGCAGGCACGGCCGCTCGATCTCCCCGACGAGGTCGTCGAGGCGCGCGACGGGCACGTCGACGGCCTCGGCCCGCTCGGTCCCGAACAGCTCGTGCTGGCGCTCGCCGATCGGGCGCAGCGACGAGGAGTCGTCGGCCGTCGCGACGTTCATGACCTCCGTGCCCGCGCTCTCGCCGAGCGCCGTGGCGTGGACCTCGACGCGGTCGCCGAGGACGGCGACGAGCTGCGACCGGGGGCGCTCGAGCGGCTCGAAGCAGACGACGCGGGCCGACGGCCAGCGGCCCGTCGCGAACAGCGAGAACTGGCCGCTCGCGGCGCCCACGTCGAGCACCGTGCGGTGGCCGTCGGAGAACGGGACGCGCTCGTGCTCGGCGCCGGCCGCGACGCCTTGTCGCAGCGCGTCGCGGTAGGGCTTCCGGGTGAGGATGCGCGCCAGCTTGCGGGCGCGGAGATGGGTCTCCCGGAGGCGATTCACGGCGCGGGAGCGTACAGGTTCAGAACTCCTGCACCACGGCGGCGTCGCGGGCGCCGAGCAGCTCCATCAGCGCCCGGTGCTGCGCCTGCGAGCGCGTGCACTCCTCGACCATCGACGCCTTGATCGCCGTCGCGCGCCGCCCGCGGTCGTCGTCGTCGATCGAGAACCCGGCCAGCCGTTCGAGGACGAACGCGGTGAAGTCGCCGTGGCGGTCGCAGACGGCGCCGCTCTCGCCCGAGACCATCTCGGGAAGGCAGCCGCGGTCGAAGGCGAGGACGGGGACGCCGGCGGCCAGCGACTCGTAGCCGACGTTCGGCGCCGCCTCCTGCTCGAAGCGCGTGGGGAACAGGAAGACGTCGAGCCCGCGGTAGAAGTCGCGCTTCTCGGCGCCCGCGAGCGGGCCGTGGGTGCGGACCGCGTCGCCGTAGGCCGCCCGCAGCGCGGCGAGGCGCGGCTCGACCTCGGGCTCCACGACCGGGCCGGCGACGTGCAGCTCAGCGTCCGCGCCCTCCCGCCGCAGCGCCTCGTAGGCGTCCGCGACGTCGAAGAACCCCTTCTCACGACAGAGGTTCGACAGGTGGCCCAGGCGCAGCGGGCCGGGCGCGCGCGGCACCACGGGCGCCGCCGCCTCGTCGCACACGTAGCGCGCGTTCGACGCCACGAGGTGGGTGACCTCGCCGTAGCGGGCCCGGAACCCGTCGGCCTGGCCCGGTGAGAGGAAGACGTGCGTGGTCTTCTCGGGGAACGCCTGCGTCAGTCGCTGCATCGGCCCCACCAGCTCGTCGATGTAGCGGAACGAGCGGTGGTGGCAGACGAGCCGCGCGTACCGCGCGCCGACCGCCTTGACCTGGGCGAGCGTGTACCAGAGGCCTGAGCCGGCGTTGGGGACGAAGTAGAGCGTCGCGTCGGGTCGCGCGGCCCTGCGTGCGCCCACGAGGGCGGTCGTGTTGCCGCGGATCCGCTCGGCGTGGAAGCGCAGGGAGCGCTTGTGCGACACCGTCGAGGCGGACGTGTCGAGCTTGACCGCCTCGACGCCGGCGTCGCGCAGCGACTGGTGGAGGATCGCGTTGTTCTTCGCGGCGCCTCCGACCGGCGGCGGGAACGCGCCGAGGATGACGGTGCGCGGCGCGCTCACCGGCGCTTGAACTCGGCCGGGTGCTCGCGACGCAGCCAGTCGACCGTGTCGGCGATGCCCTGCTCGAGCGAGACCGGGCCGCGGCCCAGCGCCTCGAGGGCGGGCGCCATCGGCACCGCGTAGTCGGCGGTGATGCGGAAGAGGCGCCCGCGGTCGAACGGCGCGCCGCGGCCGGCCCGCTTGATCAGCTCGCCGGCCTCGGCGCCCGCCTTCAGCAGCGCGCGCGGCACGCGGCGCGCGGGCTTGCCGGTCAGCGTCCGCGAGAACCCGTCCAGCCACGTGGCGAGCGGCATCGGCTCGTCGCCCACGTAGAAGACCTGGTGGTCGACGGCCTCCGCGGGCCCCTTGGCCGCCGCCAGCAGCTGGGCGGCGACGTTCTCGACGTAGCCGAAGCTGCGGATCGTCCGCGCGCCGCGCGGGATCGCGTACCAGCGGCGGTTGAGGTACTTCCACGTCGAGAGCGCGAAGCTCGGGTGGTAGGGGCCCCACACGTTCGTCGGTCGCGCGATCGTCCACTCGAGGTCGTCGGCGTGCGTCCACAGCACCTCCTCGGACGTCGCCTTCGTCTTGCCGTACTCGCTGTAGGGCCGGTAGTCGCGCGGCCCGGACGGCGCGTAGCCGGGCTCCACCACGAGCTGCGTCGAGATGTGGACGATCCGCGGCGGGGCGTCGACCGCGCGGGCGGCGCCGACGAGGTTCTCGACCCCGACGTAGTTGACCGCCATGTCCTCGTAGCTCAGCGCGAGGTCGGCGACCGCGGCGAGGTTGACGATCGCGTCGGGGCGGAACTCGGCGACGAGCCGCTTCAGCCCCTCGGCGTCCATCAGGTCGAGTTCGCGCCAGTGGTCGCCCTGCTCACCGAGGAGGGGACGGCGGATGTCGACGTTGACGACGTCGTCGCCGGCGGCGAGCGCGGCCGCGACGGTGTGCGTGCCGATGAAGCCGGACCCGCCCGCAACGAGCAGGCGCGAGCCCGCGGAGTCGCCGGAGCCGTCTGACATGCGCGGGGAGGGTAGCGACGCTATGGGCGCGCGAGGACGACCACGGTCATCCCGATCATCGCCGCCAGGCCGACGGCGTACGAGCCGGAGATCGCCCACGCGACCCCCTCGGGGCCCCAGTGGGTGCCGGCGACGATCAGCGACGGGATGGCGACGGCGGCCGTGACGCCCTCGGCGATCGTCCCGAGCGCGGGCTCGCCGGCGCCGCG
Organism: Solirubrobacteraceae bacterium; assembly: GCA_036388715.1. Lineage (GTDB taxonomy): Bacteria > Actinomycetota > Thermoleophilia > Solirubrobacterales > Solirubrobacteraceae > CADCVT01. Next base: position 21,639 of record DASVRH010000405.1, read on the forward strand.
TGTCCCGTCCGTCAGCACGCGCCGCAGCCCGAGGAACAGCGAGCCGACCAGGAGGATGTGCGCGAGCGGCACGGCGTCCTGGAACTCATCGCCGAAGAACAGCGGGATGAGCGTGCCGATCGCGACCTCGAGGACGGCGATCGCCGTGGCGCAGACGACGAAGGCCAGGAGGAAGAACCGCCAGACCGCGGCGCGCGCCTCCGCGCGGGTCGCCTTGCCCGCGACGTGGGGGTAGGCGATCACGCCGAGGCTCTGGGGGATGAACAGACGCGTCAGGTTCGTGAAGGCCGCCGCGACGACGTAGAGGCCGAGGTCGGTCGCCGACAGCGCGAGCCCGATGAACAGCTGGTCGAGCTGGAAGCTCTCGAGCGGGGAGATCCAGCCGACCATCCCCTTCAGGCCGAAGCGCTTCATCTCGTCGAGCGGCGGCGGCGGCTTGCCGCCGGCGCGCGCGTGGCGCACCGCGTCGACGAACGCGATCAGGCAGCCCGTCAGCATCGTGACCGCCCAGATCGCGGCCACGACCGGGATCTTCTCGACGCCCGCCGCGAAGATGGCGGCCAGGCCGATGCTGTAGAGCAGCGGGGCGACGAGCCGCGACACGTTGTACGCGCGGAAGCGCTGCTCGCCCTGGAGCGCCGCCTGCGCCCAGTTGAGCATGAAGAGCGCAGGCAGTCCCAGGACCGACAACGCGGCGGCGAGCTGCACGCTCCCGTCCTCGTTGTGGAAGACCACGGCGACGACGACCAGCTCGACGAGGAGGCAGACCGCGAACTGGCTCAGCGCGGGTCGCCGGACCACCCCCAGGAGCGCGCGCACGTCGTGGCCCTGCGCCGCGTAGTACGTCACGGCCGTGTGCAGTCCCAGGGTCCCGGAGATCGAGAGGATCAGCGGGAAGAGCAGCATCAGCGCCAGGTGACCGCGGTTCTCGACGCCGAGCAGCCGCGCGACGAGGATCCCGCTCGCGACGAGCATCCCCTGCGCCACCACTCCGGTGGCGACCGTCTCGATGCTGTCGCGTCTGACCGAGTTGGCCGCCATCGGAGGCCGACCGCTCAGCGCAGGCGCGCCCGGTGCCACGCGACCTGCTCGCGCAGGCCGTTGGCGACGTTCCACTTCGGGTCGTAGCCCAGCTCCTCGCGCGCGAGCGAGATGTCGGCGGCGGTGTCGCGCGCGTCGCCGCGCTGGCGCTCCTCGTGGCGCACCTCGAGGCCGCCGGCCTCCTCGCGGATCACGTCGAGCACCTCGAGCATCGACACGCGCGAGCCGCCGCCGAGGTTGTACGCGCGGCCGGGCACGCCCTTCTCCGCCGCGAGGATGGTGCCCTCGACGGTGTCGGCGACGAAGGTGAAGTCGCGCGTCTGGCGCCCGTCCCCGAAGAGGCGGAACTCGCGCTCGTGCAGCCCCGCCTCGATCGCGCGGTGGAAGGCCATGTCGGGGCGCTGGCGCGGCCCGTAGACGGTGAAGTAGCGGAGGCTCAGCACCGGGACGTCGAAGCTCCGGTAGTACAGGTAGGACAGGTGCTCGCCGAGCGCCTTCGTGGCGCCGTACGGCGACACGGGCCGCAGGATCTGGTCCTCCGACGTGGGCAGCGCCTCGGCGTCGCCGTAGACCGACGACGAGGAGACGAAGACGAACTTCTGCAGCTCGGTCTGCCGCGCCGCCTCGAGCAGCCGCTGGAGCACCGTGACGTTCAGCTGCGTGTAGACGTCGAAGCTCTGACCCCAGCTCGCGCGTACGCCCGCCTGCGCGGCCAGGTGGAACACGACGTCGACGTCCGCGAGGATCGCCGTCAGGTCCAGGTCGAGGATGTCCTGCTCGTGGTAGGTGCAGCGATGGTGGCCCGCGAAGGCCTGCGCGTTGCGCACCTTCGCCGCCGGCGAGTAGTAGGTCGTCAGCGAGTCGCACGCGACGACCTCCCAGCCGCGCTGGAGGCACGTCTCGGTCAGATGGGATCCCACGAACCCCGCCGCGCCGGTGATGAAGGCCCGCATAGGGCGGAGAGACTAGAAGCTGGATCAGCGGGAGCCGGGGCTCGCGCGCCACGACCCGAACACGCGTCCAGAACGCTGGCGGGGGCTAAGGCCCGCCGCTATGCTCGCCGCGAATACCACGGTGAGTCCGGCACGGGGCCGCGACGAACCCGCCGTGGCGGAGGGGACCACTCTTGCTCGATTCGCGGCCACCCGAAGGATCTCCGAGTCGCCGTAGGGCCCTCAGGGCGCTGCGTCGCCGGCTTCCCGTCTTCCTGCTCGTCGCGGTCGCCGTCCCGGCGACCTCCGTCGCGTACTCGCTGACGCAGGAGAAGCAGTACACCTCGAGCGCCGCGCTGCTGTTCCGCGACTCCGGCCTCGACCAGGCCATCCTCGGGATCCAGACCTACCGCACGAGCGGCGACTCCGCCCGCGACGCGGCGACGAACCTCAACCTCGCGAACCTCGACGTCGTCGCCGACCGCACGGCGCGACGACTCGGCGGCACGCTCCGGCGCAACGACGTCAAGAGCCGCATGGACATCAGCCAGGAGGGGCTCTCGAACATCGTCCGCGTCGAGGCCACCGACGCCGACCCGCGGTTCGCCGCCCGTCTGGCCACGACGTTCGCCGAGGAGTTCATCGGCTTCCGCGAGGAGTCCGACAGCAAGCGGCTGGCCGATGCGCAGCGGATCACCAAGCAGCAGTACGAGGCGCTGCCGGCGGTCACCAAGAACAGCCCGCAGGGCCGCCAGCTGCGAGACCGCTCGCAGCAGCTGGAGATCCTCGCCTCGCTGCAGACCGGCGGCGCGGAGCTCGTCCAGCGCGCCGACGTGCCGTCGAGCCCGTCGTACCCGCGGCCGCTGCGCAACGCGATCATCGGGCTGCTGCTGGGGCTGGGCCTGGGCCTGATGCTCGCCTACCTGATCGACCGCCTCGACCGCCGCATCCAGGACCCGGAGGAGATGCAGGAGGAGTTCGCCAAGCCGATCCTCGCGACGATCCCGCACAGCGCGAAGCTCGACAAGGGCAAGGGCATCCTCGCCCAGGACGCCGCCACCGCCGAGGCCTTCCGGATGCTCCGGGCGAACCTCCGCTACTTCAACGTCGACCGCGGCCTGCACACCGTCCTCATCACCTCCGCCGCGCCGGGCGACGGCAAGAGCACCGTCGCCGCCAACCTCGCCGCGGCGGCCGCCGCGAACGGCATGAAGACGCTGCTCGTCGAGGTCGACCTCCGGCACCCGACGATCGCCAAGGGCCTCGGCGTCCCCGCGACGCCGGGTCTCACGCACGTGCTGGCGCGCGACGCGCAGCTGGACCTCGTCGTGCGGGCCGTGGCCGTCCAGGCCGGCGATCACGACGCGGCGTCCGGCCGCACGATGGACGTCGTCGTGTCGGGCCCGCTGCCGCCGAACCCGACCGACCTCATCGAGTCCGAGCGCATGCGCGACGTCCTCCGTCAGGCCGCGCAGGAGTACGAGTTCGTCGTCATCGACACGCCGCCGACGGCGGTCGTGCCGGACGCGATCCCGCTCGTCACCCAGGTCGACGGCGTGGTCGTGGTCGGCCGTGTCGGCAAGAGCACGCGTGAGGCGCTGGCGCACCTGCGCAAGCAGCTCGACAACCTCGACGCGCCCACGCTGGGCGTCGTCGTCAACGACGTCAGCTCGAAGGCCGCGGGCTACGCGTACGGCTACGGCTACGGCTACCACGCCGACCCGGACGCCGTCGACGCGTCGATGACGATGAACGGCACGGCCGGCCGCCCGGCCGAAGACGAGCTGCTGAAGCGCTAGCCGCGGCGCCGGCGCAGGAACCGGCCGACCCCGCGGGGCCGTGCGATCGGCTCCGGGCGCTCGGGCAGGTCGACGCCCGCGAGCATCGCGCGCGGCGCGTGGAGCGTGTACCACCCGAGCTGCCCGAGCACGCCGGGGAGATCTTGCTCGAGGCTCTCGAACGCCGGCCGCAGCTCGGGCGGGCGCCGCGTCGCGTCGTGCGCGTCGCTCGCGACGTTGTGGACGAGGCCGCGCTCGTACAGCTCGATCGAGAAGGCCCGCACGGTGCTGCCGAACTGGCCGGCCAGCGAGGCCGCCGTCACCGAGCAGAGGATCCCGCGCTCGACGAGCTCGGCCAGGCGGTCGGCGTCGCCGATGAACGAGGGCGAGCGCTCCGGGTGGGCGAGGACCGGCCGGACGTTGCGGGTCTGGAGGTCGAAGAGCGTCTCCTCGAGCAGCTCGCCCACGGAGGTGTAGGGCGTCTCCACCAGCGCGTAGCGACCCTCTCCGAGGCACAGGGCGCCCAGGGTCTCGTCGTCGAGGTCACCGACCCGGGTGATGGCGATCTCGCCGCCCGCCACGACGCGCAGCGCCGAGCCGCCGGACGCGACCGCGGCGTTGACCTCGGCGACGCGCTCCGGGATGAGGGACGGCGCGAACGGGTGGTCCTCGCGGATGTGCGGCGTCGCCACGATCGTCTCGATGCCGGCGGCGGCGGCGTGCCGGGCCAGGGCGAGGCTGCCGTCGAGGTCGGGCGGCCCGTCGTCGAGCCCGGGGAGGACGTGGCAGTGCAGGTCGATCAACGCGCGGTCACGCGGCCGGCGGCGGCGTGACCCGGAAGCGCAGGACGCCGATCGCCTTCTCGGCGGGCTGCTCGTCCCACGGCCTGACGCCGAGCTCCGCGCGGCCGCCGAGCCGGCGCAGCAGCGCCGCTCGTCCCGGGGTGAGGGGGAACCGCAGCGTCGTGGTGACGCCCTCCATCGTCGGCACGCGGACGTCGCCCGACGGCGCCGCGTCGAGGCGTACGCCGTTGAGGTTCACGTAGATCTCCTGGCCCCCGGCGATGATGCCCTGCTCGGCGCCGGTCTCGTTGCGGACGCGCAGCCGGAGGATCAGGGAGGCCGGGGTCGACGAGGCCGACAGGAGGCGCACCTGCGTGCCGCCGAGCAGCAGCGGGCGGTCCTCGCCGCCGAGCAGGAGCGTGGCGCTGCGCGTGCTGCAGCGGACGGCGTCGTCGGACGGGCCCGGGTCGGCGACCTCGCTGCACGGCGGGACGCCGCCCGCGTCCGACGAGGTCGTGGTGGGAGCCGTCGTCGTGGTCGTCCCGGGCACCGTGGCGCCCGCGGGCTCGTTGGTGCCGCTCTCGCGCGGCGGCGCGTCGTCGGCGCGGCCGAACGCAATGATCGCGACGTCCGCCGCGAGGACGAGCACGAGCACGGCGATGATCGCCTTCTCGAGCGCGGTCGCGCTGCTGAACCTCTTGCCGAATCCCGATGCCATGGCTGCCAATCCCGACGGGGGAGCGCCGACGTTAGCCGAATCGGCCCCCCTCGCGACGGCAATGCACCTTCCGCACGTCCTTTAGGCTCCCTGCCGATGCGCTCGACGATCGCCGCGGCTTTCAGCCTGCACCTCGATCTCGCGGCGGACGAGGCCATCCGGGCGCTGCGCGATGCCGGCGTGCCGGCGATCGTGCTCAAGGGGCCGTCGATCGCGACGTGGCTGTATCCCGAGGGGACGCGCCGCTACAACGACATCGACCTCCTCGTGCCGGTGGACGGGCTGCCACGGACGCGCGCGGCGCTGGCGGGCCTCGGGTACAGCGGCGGCTACGCGCCGCTCGAGGAGGCGCGCGAGGCCCCGGGACACATCGACCACCACGCCGAGAACTGGCGCCGCCCGGGCTCGGGCATCGACCTGCACTGGCGCATCCCCGGGATGACCGTGCCCGCCGAGCGGGCGTGGGAGCTCCTGGCCGACCACGTCGAGCCGCTGCCGGTCGGCTCGCGGACCCTGCCGGTGCTGGACCACACGGCGCTCGCGCTGCACATCGCGCTGCACGCCGCCCAGCACGCCGGCGTCGTGGACGGGCACCCGCTCCGCGACCTCGAGCGCCTGGTGGCGACGCTGCCGGACGACGCGTGGCCGCAGGTCGAGCGCCTTGCGGCCGAGGTGGGGGCCACCGGCGCGCTCGCGGTCGGCCTGGGCCAGACGCCCCAGGGCCGCGAGATCGCCGAGCGCCACGGCATCCGCGGCGGCATCGACGACCTCCACGTCGCGCTGAACGCCATCGGCGCGCCGCCGTCGACGGCGGGCCTGAGCACGCTCGGCCGGGGCGTGCTCGGCCGCGCGCCGGCCCGCGACGTCGCCCGCGTCCTCTTCCCGCCGCCGTCGCTGATGCGCGAGACGCACCGGATCGCCGGGCGCGGGAGCGCCGGGCTGGCCCTCGCCTACGCCGCCCGCCTGGGCGACCGGCTGGTGCACCTGCCGCGCGCCGTCGTCGCGCTCAGGCGCGCCCGGCGGCTCCTGCGCGAGGGCGGCTAGAGCGCGGGGACGGGCTGCCGGCGCAGCCACTCGACGGTCTGCGCGACGCCCTCCTCGAGCCCGATCCGCGCCTCCCACCCGAGCAGCCGCTTCGCCTTCTCGACCGAAGGCCACCGGCGCACGACGTCGACCTCGAACGACGGGAGGTGCTCGACCTCGAAGGCGTCCGGATCCTCGCCGCAGGCGGCCCAGATGACCCGCGCGATGTCGAGCACCGTCCGCTCGTCGGCGGCGCTGACGTTGAAGTCCTCGTTCAGCCCGTTCGGAGAGGAGGTCGCGGTGACGATCCCGTCGGCGATGTCGTCGACGTGCGTCAGCGTGCGCGTCTGCGTGCCGTCGCCGAAGAGCTGGAGCGGCCGCTGGCCGCTGAGGACCTTGCGGATGACGTCGGGGACCCTGTGCGCGATCCCCGGCTCGGGCTCGGGCATCTCGCCGGGCCCGTAGGCGTTGAACGGGCGGCAGATCGTGAAGGGCAGGCCGTGCTCGTCGTGCGCGGCGCGGCAGTAGACCTCGCCGGTGAGCTTGCTGAACCCGTACGCCGAGCGCGGGATCGGCGTGTCGTGGATGTGCTCCTCGCTCGTGGGGTACTCGGTGGCGCGCTCGAAGACCATGCTCGAGCTCACGTACACGAAGCGCTCGGCGCCGTGGTCCAGCGAAGCGCGGATCACCGCGTTGTAGAGCGCGTTGTTGACCTCGGTCAGGGTGTGGGGGAGGCGGTGGAAGTTCGCGATGCCGCCGACGATCGCCGCGAGGTGGATGACGTGGGAGCAGCCCTGGGTCGCCGCCCGCGCCTCGGAGATGTCGCGCAGGTCGCCGCGGTGCACCTCGCAGCCCTCGCGCATCCACTGGGGCGCCTCGCGCTGGTCGGAGACGCGCACGTCGAAGGCGGGGTCGCGCAGCAGCCGGCGCACGACGGCGGCGCCGATCGTGCCGGCTCCGCCGGTGACGAGAACCCTGCTCACGGCCATCGAGGCTAGCCATATACTCGCCGCCGCGAATGACCGAGGCCCGCCCTGACCTGGTGGAGATCGAGGGCCTGGGGCGGAGCTTCGGCGCCCGCGAGGTCATCCGCCGGCTGGATCTGCGCGTGCCCGCCGGCGCCCGTGTCGCGCTCCGTGGCCCGAACGGCGCGGGCAAGTCCACGGCCCTGCGCTGCGTCGCGGGCACGCTCGCGCCCACGCGCGGGACGGTCGCCATCGACGGCTTCGCGGCGGGCAGCGTCCCCGCCCGGCGCCGGATCGGCGTCTCGTTCGCCCAGGAGCGCTCGTTCCACATGCGGCTGAACGGCCGGGCCAACCTGATCTTCTTCGCCCAGCTGCACCTCGGCAGCCGCCGCGCCGCGGTGCGCGAGGTGGACGCGCTGATCGAGGAGCTCGACCTGCGGGAGATCGCGCCCCGCCGGCTCGACCAGTGCTCGACCGGCATGGTCCAGCAGCTCGCGATCGCGCGGGCGCTGAGCGCCGACCCCGACGTGCTCCTGCTCGACGAGCCGACGCGGTCGCTCGACAAGGAGGCGATCGCGCGGTTCTGGGCGGCGATCGACCGGCGCCCGGACGCGGCGGTGCTCATCGCGACGCACCGCGACGAGGATCTCGAGAGGTGCGGGAGCATCGTTGACTTCCCGACCTGAGCTGCCGCGCCTGGGCGCCATCGCCGCCTTCACGCGGCGGGATGCGTCGAACGCCTCCTCCTACCGGCTCGCGATCGCTCTCGATCTCGTCCTCAGCGTGCTGCCGCTGGTCATCTACTTCTACATCTCGAAGCTGTTCGACATCCCGCCGAGCGCCGCGCTGCAGAACGCGCCGTCGTACTTCGCGTTCGTCGTCGTCGGGCTCACGCTCGCGACCGTCGTGCAGGCGGGCACCATCGGCATCGCGGCGACCCTGCGCCAGGAGCAGTTCACCGGCACGCTGGAGGCGATGGGCGTCAAGCCCGTGACGCCGATCGAGATGGCGCTCGGGATCGCTTCCTATCCGTTCCTGTTCGGCACGCTGCGCGCGACGCTCTACCTCGTGCTCGCGGCGACGGTCTTCGGCGCCGACTTCTCGGACGCGAGCGTGCCCGGCCTGGTGATCGGGTTCGCCGTGACCGGCCTCGCCCTCGTGGCGATCGGCATCGCGGTCGCCGCCGTGGTCTTCGTCGTGAAGCGCGGCGAGGTCTTCAGCAACATCACCGTCTCGTTGCTCGTGATCCTCGGCGGCGCGTACTTCCCCGTCACGATCTTCCCGGCCGGCGTCGAGGGGGCGGCGAAGGTCGTGCCGACGCGCTTCGCCTTCGAGGGTCTCCGATCCGCGCTGTTCACGGGGACGGACTGGGCCGCGCCGATCCTCAAGCTGCTCGTGTTCGGTGCCCTCGCGCTGCCGTTGGCCCTGCTCTTCTTCAGCTGGGCGCTCGACCTCGCGAAGCGACGTGGCTCCCTCGGGCAGTACTGAGCAGCCGCTGCGCCCCACGCCGCTCGAGGTCGCGAGCGGCGTGGTCGTCGGCGAGGCGCCGGCGGCCGCCCCGCCCGACGCGGGCGGCGGGCTGAGCCCGCGACAGGCGCTCGAGCGGCTGGTGCTGCCGGCGTTGCTCCGGCCGCCGTGCCTCGTGAGCTTCTCCGGCGGTCGCGACTCGTCGCTCGTGCTGACGATCGCCGCGCATGTGGCGCGGCGCGAGGGGCTGCCGCTCCCGAGCCCCATCACCGTCCGGGTCGCCGACGCGCCCGCCGCGCAGGAGGACTGGCACCAGCAGACGCTCCTGCATCACCTCGGCCTCACGGACCAGTGGATCAGGCTCGACGTCCCGCAGGGGGAGTTCGACTGGGTCGGCCCGGTCGCGGGACGAGTGCTGCGGCGGCACGGGCTCCTGTGGCCGCCCAACGCGTTCTTCCACGCGCCGCTCTTCGAGCAGGCGCGCGGCGGGTCGCTGCTCACCGGTGTCGGCGGCGACCAGATGATGGCGACGTGGCGCTCGGCACGGGCGATGCAGGTGGTGTCGGGTCGCGCGCGGCCGGCCCCCCGCGACGCCCTGCACGTCGGCCTCGCCTTCGCGCCGCGGGCGGTGCGAGCCGCGGTGCGGCGACGGCGCGACGACGTCCCTTCGTGGCTGCGCCCGCCGGTGGCACGCGACGTCATGCGCAGGCGCGCGGCCGAGGACGCGAGCGAGCCCCGCCGCTGGGACCGCCGCCTGCCCTGGGTCGAGCGGCGGCGGATCCTCGCCGCGACACGCTGGAGCCTCGCGCTGATCGCGGCCGACTCCGGCACGCACGTGGCGCACCCGCTTGCCGACCCGCTCTTCGTCGGCGCGCTGGCCCGGGCCGGCGGCGCCGGCGGTCTCGGCGACCGTCGCGCGATCATCAACATGCTTCTCTCCGACCTGCTCCCCGACGTCCTGCTCGGCCGCGCCGACAAGGCGTTGTTCCAGGAGGTGTTCTTCAGCGCGCCGTTCCGGGAGTTCGTGCGGACGTGGGACGGCCGCGGCGTCGACCCCGCGCTGGTGGACGTCGAGCGCCTTCGGGCGGAGTGGGCGCAGGAGGTGCCGCACTCCCGCACCGCGCTGGTGCTGCAGGCGGCCTGGCTCTCAGCCCAGGGCGGCGAGGCGGTCGACCGTGGCATCGAGCGCTGACCAGTCCCTCGGGCGCGTCAGCTCGTAGGCCGGGAGGCTCACGAGGTCGAGCAGGCCGACGGGATCGTCGCCGGGCAGGATCGCCGAGCGCTGCGCGACGAGCGGAGCGAACCGCTCGGAGATCGGGACGGGCCGCAACGCGACGTCGTCGCCCCACGACAGCTTGATCCACCCGCCGAGGGGCACCGCCGCGGGGACCGGTGGCACCGCCAGGCGGCGACGCGTCGCGTCGCGCACGAGCGGCGCCGCGCCGTCGCCCGTCAGCCGCTCGGCGGCCTCCGGGCGCAGGTCGATCGCACGCGGCCCCGCGAGGGCGTCGCGACCCTCGATCACGAGGACATCATCGGTCACGATCGGCGCCCCGGCGAGGTGCAGCGCGGCCATCAGCGTGCTCTTCCCGGCCTCCCGCGCGCCGATCACCGCCCACGCCCTGCCGCCCGCGACGAACGCGCCCGCGTGGAGGCTCTCCCGGCCCGCCCAGCGCGCGAAGACCGCGCCCACCGGCGCCAGATAGGGGTGGACGAGCTCGTCGTCGGCGATCTCGTACGGGGTGACGAACGTGGCCGAGCGATCCTGCCGACGCAGGACCAGCGATCCGCCGCGCAGCAGCGGGAACGTCGCCTCGTCGCTGCCGATGTGGATCGGCAGCGACCCATCTCCGGTGCGGCGGTCGATGTCGATACCTCCCCAATCCTCACCAGCGCTGTTGAGAAGGCCTGAATCGACGTCACTCCGGATTTGCAACCCGTAGGCGCCTCGTAGTAGCGTGCCGACATTCTTCTGCTGCGGCGACGTCGCAGGAGGCCGCCAAGACTTCCAATCAGGAGGCACGATGCCGAAGGCAGAGTATTACGCGCCGTCGCTCACGACACTCGGGTCCGTGCAGGACCTGACCCTGGGCTCCGGTGGTGGTTTCCCCGACACCTGCGACCTCGCGGTCGGCTCGGTGATCGGCGCCGATCCGTGCTCCGGTCAGCCGGCGCCGGGCGGCATCGGGACGAAGCCGTAGGCAGTTCCGGCCGCGAACCGGCCGGACACGCAATGCAGGACGTGGCGGCGGGGAGACCCGCCGTTCGTCTGTCCGGACTCGAGATCGCGACGCATCTCGTCTTCGGCCGTGCGCGACACACGCGCCTGCCGGAGGCGCGCGCGGAGTCGCCGCGCGAGGCGCTGGAGGCGGTCGTCCGCGAGGCGCTCGTGCGGCCGCCGTGCGTCGTCAGCTTCTCGGGCGGCCGCGACTCGTCGGTCGTCCTCGCGGTCGCCGCGCACGTCGCTCGCCGCGAGGGGCTCCCTCTGCCGGTCCCCGCGACGATCCGCGCGCCCGCGGTGGCCGGGAGCGTCGAGGACGACTGGCAGGAGCGGGTCGTCGCGCACCTGAGGCTGCCCGAGTGGCAGCGCGAGGTCGTCGACGACCAGCTCGACTTCGTCGGGCCCGTCGCCCGGGACGTCCTCGCGCGGCACGGACTGCTGTTCCCCGCGCAGGTCCACTTCCACGTCCCCCTCCTGCGCCACGCGTCCGGCGGCACGCTGCTGACCGGCGCCGGCGGCGACGACGTGCTGGAGGCGGGCCCGCGGGCGGTGCTCGCCTTCGCCTGGCGCCGGTTCCGCGCGGGTCATCAGCGCACGGCGGTCACGCCGCTGATCGCGGCCGCGCCGCGGAGGGCCCAGGTCGCGTACGTACGGCGACGGCGCCGGCTGCGCGCCCCCTGGCTGACCGACCGGGCGCACCGGGAGCTCGACGATTCCATCGCCGAGCAGATCAGGCCGCCCGGCGCGGCGGCCGGGATGCGCTGGACGTACGAGCAGCGCTGGCTCGAGCTCGTCAAGGACAGCCTCGGCCTGCTCGCCACCGATGCGGGCGCCGCGATCGCCCACCCGGTCGCCGACGGCCGCTTCGTCGCCGCGCTGGCGGGCGCGGCGGGATGGGCCGGGCCGGGCGGGCGCTCGCGGCTGCTGCCGCGTCTGGCGGGCGACCTCCTGCCCCGCGACGTCCTGCAGCGCCGCGACAAGACGGCCTTCGCCGGCGTCTACTGGAACCGCCACACGCGCGAGCTGCTCGAGACGTGGCAGGGCGAGGGCGTCGACACCGACGTCGTGGACGTGGAGGCCCTGCGCGAGACGTGGGCGTCCCGCCACGTCAACATGGCGACCGCGCTGCTGCTGCAGTCAGTCTGGCTGGCCCGCCGCGGCGGCTGAGGCGTCCGGCGCCATGGCCGCGATCTCCGCGGCGTAGCCGAACACCTGCGCGGCGCCGAAGCAGTTCCACGGGTCGACGACGAGCGCCTCCGGCGCCGCGAGGCGCGAGATCTCTCGAAGAGGACCGGCTCCACAAAATTCTCTGTGGTTCGTCGCGACGACGACGGCCTCGGCGCCCGCGACGGCCTCGTCGAAGGTCTGGGTCGGCGTGGGGACGTGCGGGTCGTGCACCGCGACCTCGACCAGCTCGCGCTCGAGCAGGCGCACGAGCTTGTGGGCCAGCGAGTCGCGCTCGTCGTCGGTGTCGGCCTTGAAGGCCAGGCCGAGCACGGCGACCTTGCGGCCGCGCAGCGCGCCGAGGCGGCGCTTCATGCCCTCGACGAGGAAGAGCGGCACGCTCTCGTTCACGCGCGAGACGGCGAGCAGCATGCCGGGCGCGTGCGAGCGCTCCTCGCTGAACGTGAAGTCCTTGCGCAGGCAGGTGCCGGCGGTGAAGCCCGGCATCTTGATCCCGCCCCTGGGGTAATCGTGGTTGATGAGGTCGATGACCTCGAAGACGTTCGCCTCGTACTGCTCGCAGTCCATCATCAGGAGGTTGGGCAGCGCGAACGTCGTGTAGCGCAGGATGTTGGTCCAGATCTTCGCGAGCTCGGCCTGGACGGGCGTGGTCTCGACGACGTCGGACTCGTAGACGTCGAACAGCTCGCGGCACACCTGCGTCGAGCGGTCGCCGACGCCGCCGACGATCTGCGGCAGCGAGTCGATCTCCTCGAAGAACTTGCCGGCCGCGATGCGCTCGGGGGCGTGCGAGACGAAGAGGTCCTCGCCGACCTTGAAGCCGAGCTTCGACTCGAGGTAGCCGGCGACGAACTCGGTCGTGCCCGGGGCGATCGTCGAGCGCAGGACGACGGAGTGGCCGGGCTCGAGGACCGGCAGGAGGTCGTCGAGGGCCGAGCGGATGTCGCGCATGTCGATCTCGATGTGCGAGAACGACGGCGTCCCGATCGTGAGGATGATGTGCTTGGCCCGGGCGGCGTCGGCGACGCGGTCGGAGGCCTCCAGCCCGCCGGAGGCGTGCACGCGGCCCATGACCTCGTCGCCGCCGGTCTCCTCGAACGGCATGCGGCCGTCGCGGACGGCGGCCAGCCGCTCGGGGTCGCGGTCGACGCCCACGACGCTCAGGCCGCGGTCGGCGAGCGACAGGGCGAGCGGCAGGCCGACCCGGCCCAGCCCGATGACGGAGACGTCGCGGTCCACGTCCCGTCAGGCTATCGACGGGTGCTGCTGTACTGGCGCGCGAAGCCCGCGACGAAGCGCGGGTTGTAGCGCGCGTAGCGGCGCCACAGGCGCCGCGGCTCCTTCGAGAGGCGGTAGACCCACTCGAGGCCGATGTTCTGCATCCAGGTCGGCGCCTGGGGCACGAGGCCGGCGTGGAAGTCGAAGGCGGCGCCGACGCCGATCAGCATGGGGGCGTCGAGGAGCGGGCGCATCTCGCGCATCCAGATCTCCTGCTTGGGCTGGCCGGTGCCGACCCACACGACGTCCGCCTTGGAGCGGTTGATGTCGTGGACGACCCAGTCGCGCTCCTCGTCGGAGAGCGGCCGGAAGGGCGGGGAGTAGCCGCCGACGATCTGCAGGCCGGGGTAGCGGCGGCGGAGCTTGAGCGCGAGCTCGACGAGCGCGCCCTGGTTGCGGCCGCCGTAGAGGTACATGCGGGCGCCGGTGGTCGCCGAGCGCTGGCAGTACTTGGCCATCAGGTCGGGGCCGTACACGCGGGTGGCCTGCTCGTGGCCGAGCGCCTTGAGCGCCCAGACCAGCGGCTGCCCGTCGGGGACCACGAGGCTGACGTCGGCGACGGCGTCGCGCGTGGCCTGGTCCTCCTGGGCGACCATGACGAGGTGCACCGCGGCGGCGCTCAGCGTCGCCCGGCCGCCCGCGGCCACGGTCTGGTCGATCCAGTCCATCGTCCGCTCGTAGTCGGCGAGCGCGAGCGGGACGCCGAGGACCTCGGCGGTGGCCGGCTTGCCGGCGGCGCCGTTCTGATGGCCGTTGACGGCCTGGTCGGCGCGCGTGATGTCGATGAGCGGCTGGTTCATAGGGGGATCGCCGGTACAGAACGGGCCGCCGGCGGAAAAGTCGCGTCCTTGCTGCGGGACGAACGGCAAGAGCGCGCGGGACATCCAAGAAGTCGCGCTCGCCTCGTAGCATAGCCGCCCATGGCGCCGCCCAAACGCAAGCGATCTTGCGCATGACGGCGCTCGTCGACGAGGGCTTCTGGGCGGGGAGAAACGCCCTTGTCACCGGACACACCGGATTCAAGGGCGCCTGGCTGGCGCTGTGGCTCGAGTCGCTGGGCGCCTCCATGCACGGCCTCTCGCTCGACCCTCCCTCGACGCCGTCGCTGCACGAGCTGGCCGGCCTTCCCGCCTCCCCGCGCATCGACGTCCGCGACGCCGGCGCGGTGCGCGACGCGGTCGCCTCCGCCCGGCCGTCCGTCGTCTTCCACCTCGCCGCGCAGCCGCTCGTCCGCCGCTCCTACGCCGAGCCGGCCGAGACGTTCGCCGTCAACGTGCAGGGGACGGCGCACGTCCTCGACGCCGTCCGCGCGGTGGAGGGCGTCGAGGCGGTCGTCGTCGTCACGTCCGACAAGTGCTACGAGCCGCACGAGGGCGAGTTCGGGCACCGCGAGACGGATCCTCTCGGCGGCCGCGATCCGTACTCGGCCTCGAAGGCGGCGGCGGAGGTGGTCTGCGCCGCGTACCGGTCGTCGTTCGGGCTGCCGCTGGCGACGGCGCGTGCGGGCAACGTCATCGGCGGCGGTGACTGGGGCGCCGACCGGCTGCTGCCCGACGTCATGCGGGCGGCGCAGGGCGGAGGGGCGGTCGAGCTGCGCAGCCCCTCGGCGGTGCGGCCGTGGCAGCACGTGCTCAACCCGCTCGCCGGCTACCTCGTCCTCGCCCAGGCGCTGGCCGGCGACCCGGAGGCGTTCGCCGACGCGTGGAACTTCGGGCCGGCGGTCGACGACGCGCTGACGGTGCGCGAGCTGGTCGGGCGGATCGGGATGCTGTGGGGCAGCGAGATCCCCGTCGCGACGCAGCCCGGCGAGCACCCGGCCGAGACCGCGACGCTGCGGCTCGACTCGACCCGCGCGCGGGTGCGGCTGGGGTGGCGCCCGGTGTGGGACCTCGACGAGGGGCTGCACGCGATCGTCGACTGGTACCGGGCCTACGAGCGCGGCGCCGACCTGCGAGAGACCTCTTTGGCGCAGATCGCGGCGTACGAGGCCGCCGCGCGGCGTTAGGCTCGCGCCCCTCATGCTCCGCCGCGCCCTCGCCGTCGCGTTCCTCGCGACGCTCCTCCTCGCCCCTCCCGCCTCCGCGATCGACTTCGTCGACGAGGACTTCGCCGCCGGCTTCGAGGAGGTGGTGGTCGCCGAGGGCCTCAACGAGCCGACCGGGATGGCGTACGGACCCGGTGGCCGGCTCTACGTCGCCGAGCGCGAGGGGCGCGTGCGGGTCGTCGAGCCGGACGGGACGCTGGCCCCCGACCCCGTCGTCGACATCTCCGACCACGTCAACTCGTACTCCGAGCGCGGGCTGCTCGGGATCGCGGTCGACAACGACTTCGCCTCCCACCCGTTCCTCTACCTGCTGTACACGTACGAGCACGACGGGGAGGACCCGTTGGCGGCGAAGACGTCCCGCCTCACCCGCGTGCGCCTCGACGAGCTGAACCCCTCGGTCGCCTACGCCCCGTTCGAGGAGACGGTGCTGATCGGCGACGACGACGACGACGGCGACGAGCTCTGCGACATCGGCGAGGTGTGCATCCCGGCCGACGACGAGTATCACTCGATCGGCACCGTCCGCCAGGGTCCCGACGGGACGCTCTACGCGGGCAGCGGGGACTCCAACGCGACCGGGGACTTCTGGGCGCAGTCCGACGCGATGCGCCCGTTCGACCCTCAGAGCCTCGCCGGCAAGATCATGCGCGTCGATCGCGACGGCGACCCGGTCGAGCCCTCCTTCTGCACCGACCCCGCGCAGCCGTGCTCGCACGTCTTCGCGATGGGCTTCCGCAACCCGTACCGCTTCAGCGTCCGCGGGAACGCGGATCTCATCGTCGGCGACGTCGGGTCCTCGCAGTACGAGGAGGTCAACCGCGTGCTCCCCGGGCGCGACCACGGCTGGCCGTGCTGGGAGGGCTACGGGTGGACGGCGATCTACCAGGGGCGCGAGGAGTGCCAGGAGCGCTACGCCCTCACTCCGCCGCCGTCGAACCTGACCTCGCCGTGGATCGTCTACGGCGGCAGCCGCGCGGTCGGGCAGGGCGCCGCGGTCTACGCGGGCCCGACGTACACGGGCGCGACCTTCCCGCCGAAGTTCGCCGCGCAGCAGCGCTTCTTCTACGGCGACACCGTGCGCGGGTGGCTGAACACCGCGTACTTCGACGGCGGCGCGGTGCGGACGAAGTCGTTCGCGACCGGCGTGAACTACGCGGTCGAGATGATCCAGTCGCCGGAGGGCGACGTCGTCTACAGCGAGTACGGCGGCGCGATCAAGCGGATCCGCTTCGCGTGCGCGCCGGACGGCACCGCGTGCAACAAGACGCCGATCGCGCGCCTCTCCGCGATCCCCGACCACGGCGAGGACGTCGACGAGATCACCTTCTCGGCGGCCGGCAGCTCCGACCCAGACGGCGACGCCCTGACCTACAGCTGGGACTTCGACGGCGACGGCGACTTCGAGCTCACCGGGCCCGACGCCACGCCGCCACCGCAGTCCTTCGCGCCCGGCCGCTACGTCCCGCGCGTCGTCGTGGGTGACGGCTCGCGCACCGCCGTCGCGCAGCAGGTCGTCTTTCCCGGCTACGACCCGCCGTCGGTCACGATCGACCCGGTCGACGAGGAGTTCCGCGCCGGCGAGTCGGTCGACGTGAGCGGCTCGGCGAGCGATCCGAACACGCCGGCCCAGGCGCTCGACCCGCTCGTCTGGAAGGTCACGCTGCTGCACAATGACCACGTCCATCCGCGCGGGCGCTGGGTCGGGCCGACCGCGACGTTCAAGACGCTCGACAGCCACGACGCCGACTCCGGCTACCTCGTCGAGCTGACCGCGCGCAACGCGATCGGGATGACGGCGACGAAGTCGGTCCAGCTGCATCCGAAGACGGTGAAGGTGACGTTGGCCAGCGACCCGCCGGGGGCGCGGCTGCTCTACGGCGCGCGGGAGGGCTGGGCGCCGTTCACGATCGACGCGGCGGTGAACTACACGACGCCGCTGACCGCCGACTACTCCGTCTACTACGAGGGCGAGTGGCTGCCGTTCTCGCACTGGGAGCACACGCCGTCGCAGCAGTTCTCGAACGTGAAGGTCCCGGACCACGACGTCACGTACACCGCGGTCTACGGCCCGCGGAGCACGAAGGAGCGCCCGCCGGGAGAGCTCGCGCCGCCGCTCGAGCCGCCGGGCCCGCCGATCGGCCCGTTCCAGCCGCCGCGCGGCCCGCGGGGGACGCTGGGCGCGTTCCGCGGTCGTCGCGTGAGCGGCACCGCCACCGCTCCGCTCGGCGTCCGCCGGGTGCGGATCGCGCTGGCCCGCCGCGCCGGCCGCCGCTGCCGCCTCCTCCGCGCCGGGCGCTTCACGAAGCCCACCCGCTGCTCGCGCCGGACGTGGACGAAGGCGAGGCTCGGCCGCGGCAAGGCCACCCGCGCCTGGTCGCTCACCCTCCGCAAGCCGCTCCGCCCGGGCCGCTACACGATCGTCGTCCGCGTCGAGGACATGGCGGGCGCCACCGCCAACCGCTCCTTCGCCCGCCGCCTCACGCGCTAGCGCCGCGACCCTTCGGGCGCGCCGCGACCCTCGCCGGGCCGCCGCCCGCGGCGCTCGCGTTCACACTTCTGTCGCAATTTCCCGGAAATTCGTGACTCACCGCGTGACATCTGCGGGAGTTCTTCGGGCAGGATGTCTCGCGTAATGAAGTCGTTGAGTGAACTGTAGATGTCACGCATATATCGAGCCGCCCCTCGCCACGCCCTTCCCCGTCCCCTGAGCCTCGCGCAGAAGCGGGCGCTGGTGGCGCTGGCGCGGGCGTGTCCGGAGATGGGGGACGAGGCGGATGTGGCGGCGGTCGCGCGGGTGAGCGGGCTGAAGCCGAACGCGGCGGTGCTGGCGCTCGAGGGACTGGTCCGCCGCAGGCTCGCCGTCGGTCACGACGACCCCGCCGCCTGGTCGCCGACGATGAGCGGCCGGGGGATGGCGAAGTACGTCCGCGCGGCCGAGCCGCGCACGCGGCCGGTCGCCGGATCGCGTAAGCCAGAAGACTGACCGGCGTTCATTCGGCGCGCGAATCGGGGACACTCCGTGGCGCGTCGGAATGTCGTACGTCTTCGTCCCCCCACCCTCGCCGGATCGCGCGCTCACGCCCGCGCAGAAGCAGGCCCTGCTCGCCATGCGCCGCGGCGCCGAGGTCGAGGCCGCAGCGCTCGCGCGCGTCACGGGGATGAAGCCGAACGGCGCGGCCCTCGCGCTGCGCGGGCTCGAGCGGCGCGGGCTCGTCGCGCGTCAGGAGGGCGACCCGGCGGCATGGACGGTGACGTTCGCCGGCCACGCGCTCGCGGAGCGCCTCTCCGGGGGGGACGCCGGCTAGGCGGCGCCGACGAGGGCCTCGAGGCCCGACTGCTCGACGGTCCGCTCCAGGCCCTCGCGGAGCTTGACCTTCGGCTCCCACCCGAGGATGTCCTTGGCCAGCGAGATGTCGGGCTGGCGGACCTGCGGGTCGTCGGTGGGCAGCGCCTCGAAGACGATCTCCGACTTCGATCCGGTCACCTCGACGACGGTCTGCGCGAGCTCGAGCAGCGTGAACTCGTCGGGGTTGCCGATGTTCACCGGCAGGTGGTAGCCGGACTCGGCGAGCCGGATCATCCCGTCGATCAGGTCGGAGACGAAGCAGAACGACCGCGTCTGCTTGCCCTCGCCGAACACGGTGATCGGGCGGTCCGTGAGCGCCTGGCGCAGGAAGGTGGGGATGGCGCGGCCGTCGTGCGAGCGCATCCGCGGCCCGTACGTGTTGAAGATCCGCATGATCGCCGTGTCGACGCCCTGCGCCCGGTGGTAGGCCATCGTCAGCGCCTCGGCGTACCGCTTGGCCTCGTCGTAGACCCCGCGCGGCCCGATCGGGTTCACGTTGCCCCAGTAGGACTCCGGCTGCGGATGGACCTGCGGGTCGCCGTAGACCTCGGACGTCGACGCGATGAGGAAGCGGGCGCGGTGGTTCTTCGCCAGGCCGAGCGTGTGGTGCGTCCCGTACGAGCCGACCTTCAGCGTGTGCAGCGGGATGCGCAGGTAGTCGATCGGCGAGGCGGGCGAGGCGAGGTGGTAGACGAAGTCGACCGGCTCGTCGACGAAGTACGGCTCGATGATGTCGACGTTGAGGAGGACGAACTCCGGCCGCCGGATGTGCTCGATGTTGTTGAGCGACCCGGTCTCGAAGTTGTCGACGCAGATCACGCGGTGCCCGCGCTCGAGCAGCGCGTCGCAGAGATGGGACCCGAGGAAGCCGGCGCCGCCGGTGACGAGAGAGGTCGGCATGGCGGTCAGGCTAGCGTCCGTGCCGTGTCGCTCCGCTCCGAGCGCCGGCTCGCGGTCGCGGCCGCGGCAGTCGTCGCGGTCGCCGACGTGACGCTCGCCCGGCGCCGGC
>DASVRH010000406.1:0-20884 GCA_036388715.1 Solirubrobacteraceae bacterium
CGCCGTGCCGGTCGCGTGGCTGACCGTCCGCACCGACCTGCCCGGTCGGCGGATCTGGGCGGTCCTGTGCGCCCTGCCGCTGGTGATCCCGAGCTACATCGGCGCCTACCTGATGGTGTCCGCGCTCGGCCCGAGCGGCCTGGCCCAGGACCTGCTCGGCGTGGACCGGCTGCCGTCGATCTACGGCTTCACCGGCGCGTGGATCGTGCTCAGCGCGTTCACGTTCCCCTACGTCCTGCTGCCGGTGCAGGCCGTGCTGCGGCGGGTGGACCCGCAGCTCGAGGAGGCCGCACGCGGGCTCGGCCGCTCGCCGCGCCAGGTGTTCACCTCCGTCGTGCTGCCGCAGCTCGCGCCCGCCATCGGCGCCGGCGGCCTGCTCGTCGCGCTCTACGTCCTCAGCGACTTCGGCGCCGTGTCGATCCTGCGCTTCGACTCGTTCACGCGCGTCATCTACACGACCTACCGCTCGTCGTTCGAGCGCGAGGCCGCCGCCGCGCTGGCCTGCCTGCTCGTCGCCGTGACGTTCGGCGTCCTCTGGCTCGAGGCGCGCACGCGGCGCTCGCGCGCCTACCACCGCATCGCGCCGGGCGCCCAGCGCCGCCCCGTCCTCGTGCCGCTCGGCCGCTGGCGCGGCCCGGCGCTCGCGTACGTCGGCGGCGTCGTGCTCTTCGCGCTCGTGCTGCCCGTCGGGGTGCTCGTCTACTGGGCGACGAAGAGCCTCGGCGACTGGGACGGCGTCCTCGGCGCGACCGCCAACTCGCTCACCGGCGCGGCGCTGGCCGCCGGCGTCGCGGCCGTCGCGGCGCTGCCCGTCGCGCTGCTCGCCGCGCGCCATCCGGGGCGCCCGTCGTCGTGGATCGAGCGGCTGTCGTTCGCCGGGCACGCACTACCGGGCATCGTCGTCGCGCTCGCGCTCGTCTTCCTGGGCACGCGCGCGTGGCCGTCGCTCTACCAGACGCTCTCGATGCTCGTGGTCGCCTACGTCGTGCTCTTCCTGCCGCAGGCAATCGGCTCGATCCGCGCCGCGCTGCTGCAGATCGACCCGCACGTGGAGGAGGCGGCACGCTCGCTCGGCCGCTCGCCGCTGGCTGTCCTGCGCACGATCACGGCGCCGCTCGCGCGCTCGGGCGTGCTGGCCGGCGCGGCGCTCGTCTTCCTCACCGCGGTCAAGGAGCTGCCCGCGACCCTGCTCCTCGCGCCGATAGGCTGGGACACGCTCGCGACGGAGATCTGGCGGCTCACGAGCTCCGGGTTCTTCGAGCGCGGCGCGGTGCCGAGCCTCGTCCTCCTGGCGGTGTCGGCCGTGCCGCTCGCGCTGCTCACCATCCGCGGACAGACAGAACCATGAGCGCCATCCGCGTCATCGCCGCCCACAAGCACTTCGGCGACTGCCATGCCGTCGACGGCGTGACGCTCGACGTCGACGAGGGCGACGTCTGCGCGCTGCTCGGGCCGAGCGGCTGCGGGAAGACGACGATGCTGCGCCTGCTCGCCGGCTTCGAGCGACCGGACTCGGGCTGCATCATGGTCGGCGGCGAGATCGTGGCGGGCGGCCAGACCTTCCTCGCCCCCGAGCGCCGGCGGATCGGGATGGTCTTCCAGGACTACGCGCTGTTCCCGCACATGACGGTCGCGCAGAACATCGCCTACGCCCTGGGGAAGCGGTCGCAGGGCGTCGACGCGAGGGTGGCGGAGGTGCTCGGCCTCGTCGGCCTGGGCGACCTCGGCCACCGTCACCCGCACGAGCTGTCGGGCGGCCAGCAGCAGCGCGTCGCGCTGGCCCGCGCGCTCGCGGGCGAGCCGAAGGTCGTCCTGCTCGACGAGCCGTTCAGCGGCCTCGACGCCGGGCTGCGCGCCCGCGTGCGCCAGGAGGTCCGCGCGATCCTGCTCGCCGCCGGCGTGACCGCGCTGTTCGTCACGCACGACCAGGAGGAGGCGCTGTCGCTCGCCGATCACGTCGCGGTGATGCGCGACGGGCGGATCGAGCAGGTCGGCACGCCGGAGGAGGTCTACGGCCGCCCCGCCTCGCGCTGGGTCGCCGAGTTCCTCGGCGAGGCCGACGTGCTCCCCGGGGTGGTCAACGAGGAGGGCTGGGTCGAGTGCGAGCTGGCCCGCGTCCCGGCCGAGGGCGTCGGCAGCGGCGAGGCCGAGGTGCTCGTCCGGCCGGAGTCGGTCGCGCTGTCGCTCGGCCCGGCCGGAGGCGGCAGGACGCAGGTCGAGGCCGTCGTCGTCGAGCGCGAGTTCTTCGGCCACGACCAGCTCGTGCACGTCGAGCTGCCGAGCGGGCGGCGGCTGCGGTCGCGCTCGCTGTCCTATCCGGTGTGGCACCCGGGCGACCGGGTGCGGGTGACCCTGGACGGGCCCGTGAACGTGTTCGCCACGACCGCTACCGCGTCGTAGCGCCGCGCTCCTCGCCCTCGGGCAGCTGCCCGTCGCGCCCGACGTAGCCGCCCTCGCCGCCGACGATGACGTAGACGACGTCCTCGTCGCCGACGTTGCCCATCCGGCGGACCGTCGCGGCGTCGACGCGAACCATGCCGCCGGGGCCGAGGCGCACCTTCTCCTCGCCGTCGCCGAACTCGAGCTCGAGCGTCCCGCGGTGGACGAAGTACAGCTCCTCCTGGCGCTCGTGGAAGTGACGGCCGGTCCAGACGCCGGGCGGCAGCACGAGGGCGTTGACGCCGAAGGCGGTGACGTCGAGCCCCTTGCGGATCTTGCGGAAGCCGTAGCCCTCGCCGAGGTCGTCGAGGTCCGCGGCCTTCCAGCCGTCGCCGTCGGAGACCGTCATTCCGGGTCCCCGCTGTCGCGCGGCGGCTTGAACTCGGAGTCGCCGTCGGGACGGTCGCCCGGCTCCTCCGTGTCGGGCCCGCCCGCGATCCCGCCGCGGGGCGCGTCCTTCTCCAGGCCGTCGGCGCCGGAGCCGTCCGCGCCGCCCAGCTCGTAGGGCCCACCTGTGGTCACGGCGGGCGCGCCGCCGCTCGACGGCTCGGGCTCCTCCTTGCCGCATCCGGCGGCGAAGAGCGAGGCGGCGAGCAGAAGCGCAAGAAAGTGGCGCGACATCCGGCCATGGAGCCTACACTCGCGTCGGCCATGCGGGTTCGCATCCCGATGCCGCTCGTCGCCCTCGCGGCGGCGCTCTCGTGCGCGGCTCCGGCCGCCGCGCAGTCGCCCTACCTCGAGCTGCGCGGCGCGCTGCACGAGCACAGCGCGTACTCCGACGGCTGGCCGGGCACGCGGCCGGCCGACGTCTTCGCGTCGGGCGCCGGCTACGGCAACGACTTCCTCGGCATCACGGACCACTCGACGAACCTCGGCCTGCCGAGCACGTTCAACGAGTCGTGCTACGGCGAGGGCCGCGGCGGCGAGGGCGAGGTCCTCCTCGCCGCGTGCATCGCCGCCGACGGCGCCGACTCGTTCCGCAAGTGGGAGGCGACGCAGGAGCAGGCCGACGCCGCGACCACGGGGAGCTTCGTCGGCTTCCGCGGCTTCGAGTGGAGCAACGACCGCTTCGGCCACATCAACGTCCTCCTCTCGCGGAACTGGACGAACGAGGCGACCACCGCCGGCTACGCGACGATGGAGCCGTTCTGGCGCTGGTTCACCACCGCGCCGTCGCTCGGCGGCGGATCCGACGGGCTCGGCACGTTCAACCACCCGGGGGCGAAGAAGATCGACGGCGGCGCCGTCCTCAACTGGAACCGCTTCGAGTACGTCCCCGAGGCCGACGAGCGGATGGTCGGGCTCGAGGTGTTCAACGACCGGCGCGACTACGGCAGCGACGGGGGCCACGCCGCGGAGGGCGGCGCCTACGCGTTCGCGCTCGACCGCGGCTGGCACGTCGGCGCGGTCGGCGCCGAGGACCTCGGCCACCGCAAGCCGCCGCTCGACGACTGGGGCGGGCCGACGTGGCCGAAGACGGTGATCCTCGCGACCGCGCGCACGCGGGAGGCCATCCGCGAGGCGCTGCTGGCGCGGCGCTTCTACGCGATCGGGCCCGACGAGAACGCGCTGCGCCTGTCGTTCACGATCGACGGCCGGCCGATGGGCAGCCGCCTCGTCCGCTCCGGCAGCCGCCCGCTGACGATCGCGGCGGACGCCGGCCAGTCCGAGCTCGTGATGGAGCTCGTGACCAGCGGCGGCCGGGTGGTCACGTCGGGCGGCGGGGGCATCCTGAACACGTACCGCAAGCTCCGCGCCGACGAGCCGTGGTACTTCGTGCGCGTCAAGCGGGCGGGCAGGCCGGTGGCGTACTCGAGCCCGATCTGGATCGAGCGCGCGGGCGCGAACGGCGAGTGGCTGGCGGGCGACGGCCACGTGCACACGTGCTTCTCGCACGACGCCTACTGCCCGGAGACCGACCCGCCCGAGGACGCCGAGACGATCTACTCCTCGCTCGGCACGGTTCTCCAGCGCTTCACCGAGGCGGCGGCCAAGGGCCTCGACTACCTCGTCATCTCCGACCACGACGACCGGCGCGCGTGGAGCGACCCCGACTTCGGCTCGCAGGGCGTCGTGGGCGTGAAGGCCTACGAGTGGTCGCTGAACGGCGGCCACGCGCAGATGCTCGGCGCCACGCGCGACTACGGCGACGGCGACCCGAACGCGGTGGCCGGCGCGCTCAACGCCGACGGCGGGCTCTTCCAGGCCAATCACCCGAGCTACCGCGCCGACGAGCAGGTCTCCACCTGCGAGGAGGCGACCGCGCCCGACACGCCGCTGCACTGGCGCCTCGGCTACTCCGTGCGGCCCGACGCGATCGAGGTGTGGAACCCGACGGCGCTCATCCCGCCCGGCGAGCTCTTCTGGGAGTGCTGGCTGCAGCGCGGCGTGCGCATCCCCGTCACCGCCGGATCCGACTCGCACGGCGGCACGCAGCCGAACCTCGGGCTCCCGACCACATGGGTGCTCGCGCGCGACCGCCGCCAGACGTCGATCCTCGAGGCCATCCGCCTCGGGCGCACCACGCTGTCGCGGCTGCCGCCGGCGCTCGGCGGCGCGCGCCTGCTGCTCGAGGCCGACGCCGACCGCGACGGGACCTACGAGGCGATGATGGGCGACACCGTCCCGCCGGGCACGCCGATGCGCGTCCGCGGCGACGGCATGACGACCCCGGGCCAGGTCCGCGTCCGCGCCAACGGCGCGACGCTGCTCGACGGCAGGCCGCTCGCGCCGGGCGGCGAGATCGCGTTCCGCGCCCCCGCCGCGGCCGGCTGGGTCCGCGCCGTGCTCTACCAGCAGCAGCAGTCCGCCGACGTCGACCCGTTCTGCCGGCCGCCCGCCAGCGCCGAGTCGCCGATCGTGCTCTGCACCGCCGACCTCGCCGTCTCGGCGATGACGTCGCCGCTCTACCTCGAGACGCCCGGAACCGGCTCCGGCACGCTGCCGGCGGGGACAGACCCCGCCGGGGGGACAGACCCCGCCGTGGGGACAGACCCCGCCAGGGGGACAGACCCCGCCGGGGGGACAGACCCCGGCGAGATCGACGACGAGCCCGCCCTTCCGCCCGCCCTCCAGTCCGGCCAGGGCGCGGCGCTGCCGCCGGTGCCGTCCGGCGGGCCGCTCGCCACGCGCGCCGCGGCGCTCCCCCTTCCCGCCCTCCGCGTCCGCGGCCTACGGGCCCGCTGGTCCTCGCCCGCGCCGCGCCACGACGTGCAGGTCCGCCGCGGCCGGCGATGGCGCAGCGTGGCCCAGGCGACGACGGCGAGGACGCGGCGGCTCGGGCGCCGGGTGCGCGCGATCCGGGTGCGCGGGCGCGCGGCCGACGGGCGAGGCGGCGCGTGGAGGGTGGTCCGCAGGTAGCTTCCGGGCGCGATGCGCCTCTTCGTCCTGACTCTCCTCGCCGTCGTCCTCCTCCCCGCGGTCGCCCCCGCGCAGGAGGCGACCGTCCGCCGTACCGACCACGGCATCCCCCACATCACCGCCGACGACTACGAAGGTCTGGGCTACGGCTACGGCTACGCGTTCGCCGAGGACAACCTCTGCGTCATCGCCGAGCAGTACGTGACGGTGAACGGCGAGCGGTCGAAGTACTTCGGGCCGGACGAGTCGTGGTCGATGCGCTCGAACAGCACGACGAACAACAACCTCAACTCGGACTTCTTCTACAAGCGGATCATCGCGCAGGGGACGATCGAGAAGCTGATGGCGCAGGCGCCGCCGAAGGGCCCGCTGCCCGAGGTCAAGGAGGCTGTCCGCGGCTACGTCGCCGGCTACAACCGCTACCTGCGCGACGTCGGCGTGGCCAACCTGCCCGACAAGTCGTGCCGCGGCAAGGAGTGGGTCCGGCCGATCGAGGAGATCGACGCCTACCGGCGCTTCTACCAGCTCGCCCTGCTCGCCTCGGGGGGCGTCGCGATCGACGGCATCGGCGGCGCGCAGCCCCCGACGCCCGACGTGGGCGGAGGCGGCGGAGCCCCGATCCCCACGCCGCAGCAGCTCTCGGAGCTCGAGGAGCAGCTGCCGCTCGGCGGCATCGGCTCGAACGCCTACGGCATCGGGAAGCAGCAGACGGACAACGGCAAGGGCATGCTGCTCGGCAACCCGCACTTCCCGTGGGACGGCTCCGAGCGCTTCTACCAGGCCCACGCGACCATCCCCGGCAAGATGGACGTCTCCGGCGGCAGCCTCTTCGGCGTCCCGGTGGTGCTCATCGGGCACACGCGCGGGCTGGCCTGGAGCCACACGGTCTCGACCGCGTTCCGCTTCACGCCGTTCGAGCTGAAGCTCGTGCCGGGCTCGCCCACCACGTACCTCGTCGACGGCGAGCCGCGCGAGATGACGCGCACGGAGCTGACCGTCGAGACCCCGGACGGACCCGTCAAGCGCACGCTCTACGACACCGAGTACGGCCCGATCACGACCGGCGTGCTCAACCTGCCGCTGTTCCCGTGGACGCCGGGCGTCGCGTTCGCCATGGGCGACGCGAACGCCGCGAACTTCCGCTACCTCAACCACTTCTTCGAGACCAACCACGCGCAGTCGGTGCGCGAGTACGACCAGATCCTGCGGCGCAACCAGGGCATCCCGTGGGTGAACTCGATCGCCGCGGACTCGCGCGGCGAGGCGTACTACGCCGACATCTCGGTCGTCCCGCACGTCACCGACGAGCAGGCCGCGAGCTGCAACACCGCGGTGGGCCAGGCGACGTACACCGCGCTGCGGCTGCCCACGCTCGACGGCTCGCGGTCGGAGTGCAACTGGGGCAAGGACCCGAGCGCCGTCCAGCCCGGCACGTTCGGCCCCGACGAGCACCTGCCGTCGATGTTCCGCGACGACTACGTCATGAACTCGAACGACTCGTACTGGCTGGGCAACCTCAAGAAGCGCCTCGAGGGCTTCCCGCTCATCGTCGGCAACGAGCGCAGCGCCCGCTCGCTGCGCACGCGGATCGGGCTGCTCATGGTCGACGGCCAGAAGTTCACGCTGCCCAAGCTCCAGGAGACGGTCTTCAACAACCGCCAGTACGCCGGTGAGCTGTGGATGCCGGAGGTGAAGTCCGAGCTGTGCGCCTCGGGCGACCCGGAGCTGGCGGCGCCGTGCGCGGCGCTGGAGAAGTGGAACGTGCGCGACGACCTCGACTCGCAGGGCGCGCTGCTCTTCCGCCGCTTCGCGCAGCGGCTGAACGTCGCGCAGTCGGCGACGTCGCAGGCCGGCCCGCCGCCCTTCGAGGTCCCCTACGACAACGAGGACCCGGCCAACACGCCACGGGGCCTGCGCAGCGAGGACCCGCGCGTGCGCCAGGCGCTGATCGACGCGGCGGCCGAGCTCGAGGGCCAGGGCATCGCGCTCGACGGCCCGCTCGGCGCGGTGCAGTTCGAGGTGCGCGGCGACGAGCGGATCCCGATCCACGGTGGGCCGGGCACCGCCGGCGTCTTCAACGCGATCAACGTCGGCAACCCCGTCGACGGCGCGGTGTCCAACGTGCCGCACGGGTCGAGCTTCGTGCAGGCCGTGCACTTCGTCGACGGCCCGTGCCCGGTCGTGCCGCGCACGATCCTCACCTACTCGCAGTCCACCAACCCCGACTCGCCCTGGCACTCCGACCAGACGCGGATGTTCTCGCGCAAGGAGTGGAACGAGACGCCGTTCTGCACCGACGACGTGCGCCGCGACACGATCGCGACGACCGAGCTGCGCGCGTCGCAGGAGCCGCAGGGCGCGCCGCCCGAGTGCCGCTCGCCGGCCGGCTTCCGGCGCGTCGGCGGCAAGCCGCGCAAGCGCAACATCCGCCTGCGCTGGGCGACCCGCGCGGGCGGCCCGGTGAAGGTCGACGTCTTCCGGCTGACGCGCGGCAAGCGCCTGACGCGCAGCCGCCGCGTCGCCAGCTTCACCGCTCGCGACGGGCTCGACGGCGCGAACTTCCGCGGCCGCCGGCTGCGCGGCGACGGCGTCTTCGTCGTGCGGCTACGGGCGCGCGGGGTCTTCGGCGGGACGGACGTGCGGCGCCTCGCCTTCCGGCGCACCCGCGGGCGCTTCCGCGCCCTGCCGCGCTTCGAGCGCGTCGCCGGCTGCGACCTCCTGCGCGAGTTCCGCCTCTCGGCGCCCGTGTTCCGGCGCGCCGTTCGCGTGACGTTCCGGCTCGCCGAGGGGTCGCGCTTCGAGCTGTTCGACGGCAACCGGCGCGTCCGCCGCGGGGTCGCGGAGCGTGGCCGCTTCCGGATTCGCGTCAAGCGCCGTGGCGGGCACCGCTTCCGCCTGGTCGTCACCGGCGGCGGCACGACCGTCAGCGCCACCCTTCGGGGTCGCCGGCTGTAGCCAGCGGCCGCGCAGCTTCAAGAACGGCCTCTCGATCACGTTGTAGGAGACGAACGCGACGACGAGCGCGGCGACGAGGCCCTTGCCGAGCAGGGGCAGGAAGTCCTTGTGCGTGACGTCCTCCGGGCGCCCGGCCAGCTCGAGGATCACCGGGCCGTGCCAGAGGTAGAGCGAGTACGAGACGACGCCCACCATCGTCAGCGGCCGCCAGTCGAGGACCTTCGTGAGGAAGCCGCCCTCGCCCTGGAGCGGGAGCATGCACGCGCCGACGGTGACGACGGCGGCGCACCAGCTCAGCGGGTCGATGTCGCGGATCATGATCGCGGGCGTCCACAGCGCGAGCGAGGCGAGCAGCCAGTCGCCCGACGTGCCGGGCAGCCGCCTGCCCGTCACCTCCAGGTGGCGGCGCAGCAGCGCGAGGCCCATGCCGCCGGCGAGGAACATGAACATGGCGGGCAGCGAGTTCAGGCCGAACGGGTCGGTCGCGTCGACGTGGTCGAGCGCGCGGCGGTCGAGGCGCAGGACGAGGCTGGCGACGCCGATGACGCCGATGACGATCGCCGCGCGGCGCAGCGAGCCGCGCGAGACCTTCGCGACGAGGAACGCGAAGACCGGGAGCAGGAGGTAGAACTGCATCTCGATCACGAGCGTCCACAGCACGCCGTTGAGCCGGCCGGCGCTCTGCTCGTCGAAGAACTGCGTGAACGTCGCGTAGCGCCACCAGTCCTCGGGCTGCGCCCCGAGCGGCTGCCAGAAGTAGAGGACGACGACGGTCACGTAGTAGAGCGGCAGCATCCGCAGCGCGCGGTTGAGGAAGTACCGCTTGAGGTCGACGCGCCGGCCCTCCCCGCCCGGGCCGAGCGTGCGCGCGAACGGCGTGTAGAGCAGGCAGCCGCTGAGGACGAAGAACAGGAAGATCAGCTCGCCGCCGGCGAGCAGCACGCGGTTCTGCGGGTTGTCCTCGGGCGTGAGGGTGAGCGTGGCCGTGATGAGCGAGTGGGCGCAGAGCACCGACAGCGCGCCGATGGCGCGCAGCGACTCGAGGCGAGCGTTGCGGAGCTCGCGGGCCTGCTTGACCGGCTCGCTCAGGCCGCCGTCTCCGCGAAGACGGGCGGGCGGCGGTCGGCCCACGGCGCCGCCTGCTCGAGCTGCGCCGCGACGCGCAGCAGCACGTCCTCGCGGCCGTAGGGGGCGACGAGCTGCGAGCCGATCGGCAGGCCCTCGTCGTTGGTGTGGAGCGGCAGCGAGATCGCGGGCAGGCCGGTCATGTTGATGCCGCTGGTGAAGATGGCCATCGGCGTGGCGAGCGCGATCGGCAGGAGCGGCTGGTCGGGCGGGTGCTCGAAGGAGCCGATCGGCGGCGGGGGGACGGCCATCGTCGGCGTGAGCAGCAGGTCGAAGCCGCTCTCGTACCACTGGGCGATCTGGATGCCGAGGACCTGGTGGCGCTCGATCGCCGAGAGCAGGTCGGCGGCGCTCTGCGTGCGCCCCATCTCGGCGAGCGCCCAGGTGCAAGGCTCGACGTCGGCCTCGGTCGGCTTGCGGCCGGTCTTGCGCTCCCAGTAGTCGAGGTTCCAGGCGACGCCGCCGCTCCAGCGGACGAGGAAGTGCTGGACGAGGTCCTCGACGTCGAGGAACGGCAGCTCGACCTCCTCGACCGTGTGCCCGAGGCCCTCGAGGAGCTTCGCCGTGGTGCGCGCGGCCGTCTCGCAGTCGGCGTGCGTCTCGATCTGGCGGCCGGGCGGCGCGGTGCGGATCCCGATGCGCAGCCGGCCGGGGTCTGTCCCCACCTCCTGCGCGTACGGCCGCGCCGGCGAGGGAGCTGTGTACGGGTCGCCGGGCGCGAGGCCGGCGACCGCGTCGAGGACGGCCGCGCTGTCGCGGACCGAGCGCGTCAGGACGTGCTCGTTGACCAGGCCGGCCATGACGTCGCCGAAGTCGTCGCCCATCGGCGTGCGGCCGCGGGAGGGCTTCAGGCCGACGAGGCCGCACGCGCTGGCCGGGATGCGGATCGAGCCGCCGCCGTCGCTGGCGTGGGCGAGCGGGACCATGCCGGCGGCGACGGCGGCCGCGCTGCCGCCGCTCGACCCGCCGGTCGAGTGGCCGGTGCTCCACGGGTTGCGCGTCGGCCCGAACGCCGCGGGCTCGGTCGTCGAGAGGATCCCCAGCTCGGGCGTGCTCGTCTTGCCGCAGAAGACGAACCCGGCCCGGCGGAAGCGGGCGGCGAGCACCGTGTCGTCGTGCTCGACCCAGCCGACGTCGCGCAGGAAGCCCATCCCCTCGTACATCGGGTCGCCCTCCGAGTGGCAGGCGAGGTCCTTCAGCAGCATCGGGACGCCCTTGAACGGCCCGTCGGGCAGGTCGCCCGCGGCGGCCGCGCGCGCCTTGTCGAAGAGCGGCGTGACGATCGCGTTCAGCTGCGGGTCGAGCGCCTCGATCCGCGCGATGGCCGCATCGACCAGCTCGGCGGGCGAGGCCTCCCCGGAGCGGACGAGCTCGGCCTGGGCGGTGGCATCGAGGAACGCGAGGTCAGTCATACCGGGATTGTGAAGGATCCCGCCCGCTCCTTCCGGCCGCCGTCGCGATCTCAGTCGGGTGCGCTAAGATTGTCCGCGCAACTTTCTACCTCGCCAAAGGTTCTCGCATGGCCGACAGCCCCACCCTCCTCCTCGTACCGCTCGACGACACCGTCGTCTTCCCGACCATGGACGTGACGCTCCCGGTGGACGTCGCGGGCGAGGAGCGCGTGCTCCTGGTCCCGCGCCACGAGGGGCAGTTCGCGTCGGTCGGCACGATCGCGAACGTCGTCGAGACCGTCCGCCTGCCCGGCGGCGCCCGCGGCGCCGTGCTCGAGGGCCAGGCGCGCGGCGTGATCGTCGGCGCGGCCGAGCCCGACGGCCGCGGCCGCCTGCGCGTCGCGGTCGACGAGCACACCGACGCCGACCCGTCCGACGGGCGCACCCGCGAGCTCGAGCGCGACTATCGCGCCGTGGTTGAGGAGATCCTCGACGAGCGCGGGGCCGACGAGCGCGTCGCCGCCTTCCTGCGCAGCGTGGTCGAGCCCGGCCCCCTGGCCGACACCTCCGGCTACGCCCCCGACCTGACCTTCGAGCAGAAGGTCGAGCTGCTGGAGACCGTCGACGTCACCGAGCGGCTGGCCAAGGCGCTCGACATGCAGCGCGAGCGGCTCACCGCCCTCCAGGTCCGCCGCAAGATCCGCGACGACGTCGAGTCCGGCGCCCAGAAGCAGCAGCGCGAGTACTTCCTGCGCAAGCAGATGGAGTCGATCCGCCGCGAGCTCGGCGAGGACGACGGCTCGGTCGTCGACGAGTACCGCAGGAAGATCGAAGAGGCGGGGATGCCCGACGACGTGCGCGAGCAGGCCGAGCGCGAGCTCGGCCGCTTCGAGCGCATGGGCGAGCAGGGCGGCGAGTCGCAGATGCTGCGCAGCTACCTCGACTGGCTGCTGAGCGTGCCGTGGAGCGAGCGCTCCGACGAGATCCTCGACCCGGCCAAGGCACGCGAGGTGCTCGACGCCGACCACGCCGGCCTCGAGGACGTCAAGGACCGCATCGTCGAGTACATCGCCGTCCGCAAGCTGCGCCGGGAGCGCGGGATCGAGGCCGACAAGAAGGCCGGCGCCATCCTGACCCTGATCGGCCCGCCCGGCACCGGCAAGACCTCGATCGGCGAGTCGATCGCCCGCGCGACGGGCCGCGAGTTCGTCCGCATGTCGCTCGGCGGCGTGCGCGACGAGGCCGAGATCCGCGGCCACCGGCGCACGTACATCGGCGCGCTCCCCGGCCGCCTCGTCCGCGCCCTGCGCGACGCGAAGACGATGAACCCGGTGATCATGCTCGACGAGGTCGACAAGGTCGGCGCCGACTGGCGCGGCGATCCGAGCGCGGCGCTGCTCGAGGTCCTCGACCCCGCGCAGAACCACTCGTTCCGCGACCACTACCTCGACGTCGAGCTCGACCTGTCCGAGGTGATGTTCATCGCCACCGCGAACATGGCCGAGACGATCCCGGGCCCGCTGCTCGACCGCATGGAGGTCATCCGCTTCGACGGCTACACCGTCGAGGAGAAGGTCGCGATCGCCCGCGACTACCTCGCGCCGCGCCAGCGCGAGCGCAACGGCCTGCGCGAGGAGGAGGTGACGCTGCCTGACGAGGTACTCGAGACGGTCGTCCGCGAGTACACGCGCGAGGCCGGCGTCCGCAACCTCGAGCGCGAGCTGGGGACGATCCTGCGCAAGGTCGCGACGAAGGTCGCCTCGGCGAAGCTCGCGCCCCCGGTCACGGTCGACGTCGAGATCGTCCGCGACGCGCTGGGGAGGCAGAAGTTCTTCCAGGAGGCGGCGATCCGCACCGCGGTGCCGGGCGTCGCGACCGGGCTGGCGTTCACGCCGGTCGGCGGCGACGTGCTGTTCATCGAGGCCAACGGCATGAAGGGCAAGGGCCAGGG
This sequence comes from Solirubrobacteraceae bacterium, assembly GCA_036388715.1. GTDB lineage: Bacteria > Actinomycetota > Thermoleophilia > Solirubrobacterales > Solirubrobacteraceae > CADCVT01. The sequence goes on from DASVRH010000406.1 coordinate 13,222, forward strand.
CGGCCTCACCCTCACCGGCCAGCTGGGCGACGTGATGAAGGAGTCGGCGCGGATCGCGCTGACCTACGTGCGCGCCCACGCCGCGGAGCTCGACATCGACCCGGACGTCTTCGACGACCGCGAGTTCCACGTCCACGTCCCCGCCGGCGCGATCCCGAAGGACGGGCCGAGCGCGGGCGTGACGATGACGACGGCGCTGGCGTCGCTGCTCAGCGACCGCCCGGTGAAGCACACGGTGGGCATGACCGGCGAGGTCACGCTCCAGGGCCGCGTGCTGCCGATCGGCGGCCTGAAGCAGAAGGTGCTGGCCGCGCACGCCGCGGGGCTGACCGACGTGATCATCCCCGAGCGCAACCGGGCCGACCTCGACGACGTGCCGCGCGAGGTGCGCGACGCGATGACCTTCCACCCGGTCATGAGCGTCGGCGAGGTGCTCGACATCGCGCTCGAGCCCGCACCGGCGCACGCCGCGGCTTAGGCGCCCGCATGCCCTGGACGGGCGGCCTTTAGCGGGCCGCCCGTCCATGGACGAATAGCCCCTTTCGGTCCGCCGGAATGCGGGCAACATGCAGGACGCGATGTGGCACGGACGCCTCCTTCTCGCAGCGACGATCGCTGCCCTCAGCCCGCTCCCGGCCGCCGCCGCGGCGGAGGGCTCGGTGGCGCGCCTGCCCGACCTGGTGCAGGAGGCGCCGTCGCGGGTGCGGGTCACCGCGAAGGGCGGGCGCTACCACCTCGTCTTCCGCGCCGCCGTGCGCAACGCGGGCGCGGGGCCGCTGCTCGTCGAGGGCAGCCGGACGAGCGCCAGGCAGCCCGCCATGGTCGTGCGGCAGGTCGTCGGCCACGACGACGGCGCGATCACCATCACCGAGAGCGTCGGCGCCCTGCGCTACTCCCGCGCGGCGTCGCAGTGGCGCGTCGCGCGCTTCGACGCTACGACGCTGTCGCGCGACGGAAGGGCGGTCCGAGCCGCGCGGAGCACGAGCCTGTGCCTGGATCGCTGCGGGGCCGCGCGGCCCGACCTGCTCGGCCTGCGACTGCGCATGGCGGCGGGCGCGAAGGCGGAAGCCTCGCGCTCCATGGACGTCACCGGCCTGCCCGCCGGGCGCTACGACCTCGTGCACCGCGTCAACGCCGGCGCCGCCCTCGCCGAGAGCGACCACGCGAACAACGCGGCGTGCCTCGGCGTCGAGCTGAGCTGGCCGGCAGGCCCGTCTCGCCGCCCGTCGGTCGACGCGACCTCCGACTGCTCCGTCCCGGCGGCGCGCGCCAGCGTGCGCAGCGCGCAGGACGGCGGCAAGGACGACGTCCCCGACGCGAAGGGGACCGAGCCGAACCCGCCGGCCCCCGCGCCCGACCAGCAGGGCACGCCGGACCAGACCTCCACCTCTCCGGGTGGGAACGCGCCGGGCTCCGGGAGCGAGACGACCGCTCCCGGGGCCCCGGCGTCGCCAGAGGGGTCGGGGACGACCGACGCCGGCGTCGTGCTCGCGTGCGACCCGGCGGCGGCGCTGCGGCGCGCCGTGCGGTCGCTGAAGCGCGCGACGCGCGGGCGCAGGCTCCTGACGCGGCGCGCGCGCCCGTTCGACGTGCGCGTCAAGCCGTGCGTGGCCGGGACGTTCGTCCTGAGCATCGTCGAGAAGCGCACGGGCACCGTGCTGTGGCGGGGGGAGCGCGACCTGCGAACGACGCTCCGCGCGACGCTGCGGATGCGCATGACCCGCGCCGGGCGGCGGTTCGTCGCGCGCGGAAGGCCGGGCCAGGTCGTGCGCATGAGGCTGCGCGCGACGCTGACGCCGGCGACCGTGCGCTAGCTACGCGCCCGCGTCCTCGAGCGCGTCGACGAGGAACTCGACGTCGTAGAAGCCCTTGTGGCGCTCGCCGGCGATGAAGAACGCGGGCGTGCCGGTCACCCCGCGGGCCTCCCCCTCGGCGCGGTCGGCGGCGACGGCCGCGGCGTGCGCGCCGGAGCGCAGCTCCTCCTCGAAGCGCGCGACGTCGAGGCCGAGGCGCTCGGCCAGCGCGACGGGCTCCGGGTCCTTCTCGGCGAACAGCGCGTCGTGCATCTCCCAGAAGCGGCCCTGCGCCGCCGCCGCCTCGGCGGCCTGCGCGTACTCGTCGGCGCGCGGGTGCTTCGAGGAGACCGGGAAGTGCCGGAACGCGAAGCGGACGCGGCCGTCGAGGCGCCGCAGCACGCGCTCGATCGCGGGCACGGCGTCGCGGCAGTACGGGCACTGGAAGTCGCCGTACTCGAGCAGCTCGACCGCTCCGCTCCCGCGGACATGCTCGGTCACGCCGTCGCCACCCTGCGCTCCAGGCGCTCGAGCTCGAGGTCGATGTCGCGCTGCACGGCCACCATCTGCGGCGAGGTGATCTCGCCGTCGTCGCGCAGCGCCGTCAGCCGCCCGCGCTCGACCTGGAGGAGGTGCACGCGCAGGCGCAGCCACGACGCCGTGTCGGACTCGGGCAGCGGGACGCCGTCGGCGCACTCGCCCGCCAGCTGGTGGGCGCGCTGGGCGTACAGCGACCGCGCCCGCTCGACCGTCGCCTCTCCGAACCCGTCGCCCTCGAGCGACAGCTGGCCGATGTGGTCGAGCGCCGCCTCGATCGTCCGGAAGCGGACCATCGCGCTGCGCCGGTCGTCGGGGACCTCCTCGGGGAAGCGCATGAGCCGGATGAGCGCCGGCAGCGTCAGCCCCTGGACGGCGAGCGTCACCACGATCACGACGAGGGTGAGGAAGATGATCTCGTCGCGCCCGGCGACGTCGACCGGCACGGCGAAGGCGACGGCGAGCGAGACCGCGCCGCGCATGCCCGCCCATCCGACGACGACGCGCTCGCGCCACGAGATCGGCTCCCGCCCGCCGAGCCGCTCGTCCAGCTCGACCACGGTGAACTGGTGCGCCATGCGCACGGCCATGACCGCGACCGCCAGCGCGAGGCCCGACACCGCCAGCGTGGCCACCTCGTCGCCGCCCAGCTCGTCGACGAGCAGCGGGAACTGGAGGCCGACGAGGACGAAGAGCAGCGACTCGAGCAGGAAGACGAACACCTGCCAGAAGCCCCAGGCCTGCAGGCGCGTCGGGGCGTCGGTGATGACGGGGTCGCGGAAGCCGAGGTACAGCCCGCTGACCACCGCGGCGAGGATCCCCGACGTGCCCAGCTGCTCGGCGGCGATGAAGAGCACGTAGGGCGTCAGCAGCGTGACGGTGATCTCGACGAGCGTGTCGTCGAGGAGGTTGCGGAGCCACGCGACGGCGTACCCGCCGGCCAGGCCGACCAGCGTGCCGCCGCCGGCGACGAGCAGCAGCTCGAACGCCGCGTCGCCCGCTGTGAAGACGCCCGCGCCGGCCGCCGCGACGGCGATCCGCCACGCGGTCAGCGCCGTCGCGTCGTTGACGAGGTTCTCGCCCTCGACGAGGTTGACGACGCGCTCGGGCGCGCCGAGGCGGCGGAAGACGGCGGTGGCCGCGACGAGGTCGGTGGGGGCGAGGACGGCGCCGAGCACCCAGGCGGCGGGCCAGCTCAGCTCGTCGACGAGGGCGTGCGCGAGGATCGCGGTGGCGACGATCGTCGCCGCGACGAGCACGATCGCCGCCAGCGCGATCGGGCGCGCGTCGCGCAGCAGACGCCGCGGGGAGGCCTGGTAGCCGGCGGCGTGCACGAGCGGCGGGACGAACACGAGGAGCACGAGCTCCGGCTCGAGCTCGATCTCCGGCACGCCGGGCAGGGCGCCGAGGCCGAGGCCGCCGAGCACGAGGAAGATCGGATACGGCAGCTCCAGGCGCCGGGCGACGGGGACGAGGAGGACGACGGCGACGAGGAGGGCGAACAGGAACTCGATCTCGTCCACGCCTCAACACACTACGAACCCCGGGGGGGTGTGCCGGGCGGCGGCTACGCGGCGGCGGCGGGGAGCTCGCGCGCGAGCGCCCACTCGGTGAGCGCGTCGCCCTCGAGCGGGCGGCTGAAGAACCAGCCCTGGCCGAGCTGGCAGCCCAGCGCACGCAGCTGGTCGCGCACGCGCACGTCCTCGACGCCCTCGGCCACGACGCGCAGTCCGAGGTTGCGCGCGAGGTCGATCGTGGAGCGCACGATCGTCGCGTCGCTGTGGTCCTCGGCCATGCCGACGACGAACGAGCGGTCGATCTTGATCTCGTCGACCGGCAGCGACTTGAGCTTGCCGAGCGAGGAGTAGCCGGTCCCGAAGTCGTCGATCGACAGCCCGACGCCGAGCTCGTGCAGCGACACGAGGATCTCGCGCGACCGCAGCGGGTCGGCCATGATCGTCGACTCGGTCAGCTCGAGCTCGAGCGCCTGCGCCGGCACGTCCCACTTGAGCAGCATCGCCTTGATGTCCTCGATCAGCGCGCGGTCGAGCAGCGAGCGCATCGAGAGGTTCACGGCGACGGTGAGCGAGAGCCCGGCGCGGCGCCAGTGCCCGACCTGCTGGAGCGCGTCGTCGAGCACGAGCATCGTCAGCGGGCGGATGAGCCCGGTGTGCTCGGCGTGGCCGACGAAGCTCGACGGCAGGACGATGCCGCGCGAGGGGTGGTCCCAGCGCACGAGGGCCTCGACGCCGCGCACCTCGCCGGTCCGCAGGTCGACCTTGGGCTGGTAGACGACGCCCAGCTCACCGTGCGACAGGCCGCGGCGCAGGTCGCCGACGACGGCCAGCGGGTCGGGCCGCGTGCCCGCCTCGTCGAACAGCTGGCTGCCCGAGCGCGCGCCCTTGGCGACGTACATCGCCATGTCGGCGCGCTGCATGAGGGTGTCGACGTCCTCCCCGTGCTCGGGGAAGCAGGCGATGCCGAGCGACGCGCCGACCTCGAGGTCGGCGCCGTCGATGCAGAACGGCCGCTCGAGCGCCTCGAGGATCTTCTGGCCGACCTCGGCGCCGGCGTCGGGGTCGGGCGCCGCCGGCAGCAGCACGGCGAACTCGTCGCCGCCGAGCCGGGCGACGGTGTCGCTCGAGCGCAGCACGTCGGCGATCCGCGGGCCGACCTGCGTGAGCAGCTCGTCGCCGCGGTGGTGGCCGAGCGTGTCGTTGACCTCCTTGAACTTGTCGAGGTCGAGCAGCATCACGACCGGCTTCGTGCCGCTGCGCTGCGCCGCGGTCAGCGCGCGGTCGACGCGGTCCTGGAAGAGCGCGCGGTTGGGCAGCCCGGTGAGGACGTCGTGCAGGGCGCGGCTCTCGCTCAGCATCGCGTGGCGGCCGGCGACCTGGAGCGCGGCGAGCGGCAGGACGAGCACCGGCAGGAGCGCGGCGGAGAAGTCGCCGACGAGGACGGCGATCGGCGCCAGGCCGATCGTCCCGGTGCCGGCCACGAGGGTGAAGGCGACGTCGTCGCGCCACGCGCCCACGCCGCGCGCGGCGAGCAGCGCGGCGGCGGCGAGGAAGATCGCGGGGAGGTCGCCGGGCGCGAACGGCGCACCGGTGGCGTGCGGGATGTCGGTGAGCGCGGCGAGCACGAGCGCGGCCGCGCCGACGGCGACGAGGTTGCCGCCCACGCCGGTGACGTAGCCCACGAAGCCCGGCCGCGTGCGCGCGGCGTGGACGGTGCACGTGGCGACCTGCGCGGCCAGCGCGACGAGCGGCCCGCCGAAGAGCAGGACGGCGAAGACGGCGGCGGGCGCGACGGGCGCCTCGCGCTCCGCACCGCGGCGCGGGACCCGGACGGGCCACGCTGCGGCAAGCGGTGCGGTGATGGCTAGTGCCAGCTGAGCGGCGAGGCTCAAGCGAATTCCCCCTCAGGACGGTGCGTGCATCCATGCATCGCGCCGCGGATCATGGGGAAGCTGTCGGCGTCGCCGCGCCCGATTCGGGGCGTTCTCAACGCATGTGCGTGCCGGCACTCCCCAGAACTGGGGATGCGCGGCCCCCGGCCTCGACATCCGTACGAGTCGAGGCGGGCTGGCGGGCCGGGCGCAGGCGCCCCGCCGCGGCCACCGCGAGCAGCAGCGCCACCCACGCGCCGGTCGCGACGAGGATGTGCAGCCAGACGATCTCCGCGGGCAGCTCGAGCTCGTACTGCGCGAAGCCGATCACGCCCTGCGCGGCGACGAGGAGGCAGAGCGCGGTGAGCGCGCGCCGCAGCTCCGGCCCGCCGTCCCAGCGGCGCGCGAGGAACCAGACGGCAAGCGCGGTGATCCCGAGCAGCGTGCCCGTCCGGCCGTGCCAGTGGATGACGGTGTCGAGCGTGCCGAAGGCGCCGAGCCGCTCGACGGGGTCGTTGTTCTCGTTCTCGCCCGCGTGCGGGCCGGCGGCGGTCGCGAGCGTGCCCGCGGTGATGGCGAGGACGCCGAACGGGAGGAGCGCGCGCGTGGCCTTCACGAGCCGCGGGTCGTGGCGCGGATGGGCCAGCTCTTCCGGGTCGCGCCGGGCGCGCCAGTACAGCGCGACGGCGGCGGCGAGCAGGACCATCGACAGCAAGAAGTGGCCCATGACGAAGCCGGGCTTCAGCTCGAAGATGACGGTGAGGCCCCCGAGCACGCCCTGCGCGAGGACGCCGAGCGGCAGCAGCGCGCCGAGGACCGCGAGGTCGCGGCGGAAGGGCCGGCGGCGCCACGCGACGAAGCCGGCGCCGAAGCAGACGAGCCCCACGAGCGCGGACGCGATGCGGTTGCCGTACTCGATCCACGCGTGGGTCTCCAGCGGCGCGACGACGCCCTCGCCGCACTTCGGCCAGTTCGGGCAGCCGAGGCCGGATCCGCTCAGGCGCACGGCCGCGCCGGTCAGCACGATGAGCCCGAGCGTGGCCAGCGCGAAGAGCGTGAGCTGCTCGACGCGGCGCGGCGAGAACGTGGGCAGGCGGCGGCGCACGGACCCGAAGGGTAGGGGCCGATCCGGGTCGCAGAGGGACCGGCGGTGGGTTTAGAGTGGCCGCCGTGGTTTCTCGGAACACCACACGGATGTCCGTGGTGGTCCCCGCGTCGGACCGGCCGAAGACCCTCGAAGCCTGCGTGGCGGGCCTCGAGGCGGCCGTGCGCGCGGAGGACGAGGTGCTCGTCATCACCGAGCCCGGCGGCACGTCGCCGGCGCGGCTGCGCAACGTCGGCGCGATGCAGGCCACCGGCGACGTCGTCGTGTTCGTCGATGCCGACATCGTCGTCCACGAGGACGCGATCGAACGGCTGCGCGCCGCGTTCGACCGCGACCCCGGGCTGGTTGCCGCGTTCGGCTCGTACGACGACACGCCGCCCGGCGGGACCGTCGCGATGTTCCGCAACCTGCTGCACCACCACGTCCACAGCGCGGCCGCCGGCCCGGCGACCACGTTCTGGGCGGGCCTCGGCGCGGTGCGGCGCGAGACCTTCCTGGCCGCTGGCGGGTTCGACGACCGCCGCTACCCGCGGCCGATGCTCGAGGACGTCGAGCTCGGCCTGCGCCTGACCGACGACGGGCACCGGATCGCGATCCTGCCCGACGTCCAGGGCACCCACCTCAAGGACTGGAACCTGCGCGCGATGGTGCGGACCGACCTCGTCGACCGCGGCGTGCCGTGGATGCGGCTGCTGCTCGAGCGCCGCAGCGCGCCCGCGGTGCTCAACCTCGGCTGGCGCCACCGCGCCTCGGCGCTGACGATCGCGCTCGTGCCGGTGTTCGCGGCGCTCGGGCTGTGGCTCCCGCTCGCCGGCGCGGCGGCGGTGTTCGTCGGGCTGA
>DASVRH010000407.1:0-4380 GCA_036388715.1 Solirubrobacteraceae bacterium
GCCGAGGAGGGAGAATCAGGTGCCGTGAACGACGATCGAATCCGGGTCTTCGGCGACCACGACGAGAAGACGATCAAGCAGCTCGAGCGGTGCGTCGAGGCCGAGGAGGGCGCGCGCGGCGTCCTCTGCGCCGACGGGCACCTGGGATACAGCCAGCCGATCGGCGGCGTCGTCGCCTACCGCGAGCACGTCTCCCCCTCCGGCGCCGGCTACGACATCGGCTGCATCGCCGAGGGCACCCCGGTCACCGGCGAGGACGGCTGGCACATCCCGATCGAGGCGGCGCGGCCGACCGACCGCCTCACATGCTGGGACGGCGCCGGCCTTCGACCCATCGACCCGTGCCTCGGCGCGGTCGAGCGAGGGCCGCAGCCGGTGGTGCGCGTCCGCCTCGCGGGAGCGCGGGAGGTCGTCGCCACCCCCGACCACGAGTTCCGCACGAAGCTCGGGTGGCGCCGCGCCGACGAGCTCTCACCAGGGACGGCGATCGCGGCGGCGCCGTTCGTCGGTCTCCCGTACGAGCGACCGCCCGCCGCGTCCCCCTCCCCCGCGCTCCCGCGCGTCGCCGCCTACATGGCCGGCGACGGTCACCTTCACACCAGCGGGAAGGTGGTCTCGCTCTACACGAGCGTTCCCGAGGACGCGGTGTCGCTGCGCGACGACATCCTGAGCCTCGGCTACGACGCGACCATCGACATCCGCGAGCGGGGCGGCAACGTCCGGACGCAGTACGTGGTCCGCACCAGCTCGACGAGGTTTCACCGACTGTTGGGCGACCTCGGGATCCCGACCGGCCGGAAGGCGCTGGCCTGGCGCAAGGATCCGATGCCGTGGCTCTTCGAGCTGCCGGCCTGGATGCGCGCGCACTTCCTCTCGGCGTTCGCCAGCGCAGAGGCGACGACGCCGTCGCTCGTGGACGGCCGCATCCCCAACGTCGCGATCAAGCAGGCGGGGAGGGAGCCGAATGCGATCCGGTTGATCGCCGCAATCGCCGAGTCGCTCGGCTTCCGCACCGGGGTCAGCCTCAGCGGGCCTGCGTACGACGGCGTCCAGACCTGGGTCCTCCAGATCCTGGGCGGTGAGACGGAGCAGCTGCGCTTCATTCGCGAGGTGGGGTTCTGCCGCGCGATCGAGAAGCGGCGGGCCGCCGCATCCACCTTCAGCGTCGCCGCCCAGCGCGCCGAGGTGGTTCGGCGCCGCATGGAGGCGATCGAGCTCGGGCGCAGCCTCGTCGGCGCGGGCCAGACCACGGTGCGCGCGGCGATCGACGTCGCGGCGGCGCGTTTCGAGGTGCCGCGCTCGCTCGTCGAGCACGGCCTCTACGGTCGCGGCGCGCCGCGAATCCCGAAGGGCTACAGGCCCGAGGCGGACGCGAGCAACGAGGTGGCCTGGCTCTCGGTCGTCGACGTCGAGGAGGCGGGGACGGCGCCCGTCTACGACGTCGCCACGCGCGATGGCGCCCAGAGCTTCCTCGCGAACGGCGTCGTGGTCCACAACTGCGGCAACAAGGCGACTCGGACCCCGCTCCTCGCCGCCGACATCCGTGCCGACCTGCCGCGGGTCATGGACGAGATCGCCCGGAACATCTCCTTCGGCGTCGGGCGCAGCGCGGGCGTCAAGGTCGACCACCCGGTCCTCGACGAGATCCGCACGACCGACTTCGCCCTCCAGCGCAAGATGTACGACCTCGCCGCCGACCAGCTCGGGACGGTCGGCTCGGGGAACCACTACGTCGATCTGTTCGAGGACGAGGAGGGCCTCGTCTGGATCGGCGTCCACTTCGGGTCGCGCGGCTTCGGCCACAAGACCGCCTCGTTCTTCTTCGGCGACCAGGGCGGGATGGAGGCGCCGCCCACGCTCCTCCACGACAAGACCGACCTCGGCCAGCAGTACATCGCCGCGATGGACCTGGCCGCGCGCTACGCGTTCGCCGGCCGCGACGTCGTCGTCGACACCGTGCTCGACATCCTCGGCACGCACGCGACCGACGAGATCCACAACAATCACAACCAGATCTGGCGCGAGACGCACGACGGCGAGGACTGGTGGGTCGTGCGCAAGGGCGCGACGCCCGCGTTCCCCGGCCAGCGCGGGTTCGTCGGGGCGTCGATGGGCGAGCCCGCGGTCATCCTCGAGGGGACGGACAACGCGAAGGACGCGCTCTTCTCCACGGTCCACGGCGCGGGCCGGGCGATGTCGCGCAACGCCGCGGCGGGAAGGCCGCGGAAGCGGTGGGTGAACAACGTGCGCGACGACGATCGTGCGTACGAGACGAAGGAGGAGGCGCTCGCCGCGCCCGGGGCGACGACCGCGCGGAAGGTGCGCGTGCGCGAGGGCGGGGCGATCGACTTCGCCGCGGTCCGCGCCGAGCTCGAGCGCAAGGGGATCGAGCTCCGCGGCGGGGCGGCGGACGAGGCTCCGGGCGCCTACAAGCGCCTCAGCGAGGTGCTCTCCTACCACGCGGACAGCGTCAGGATCCTGCACACGCTCACGCCGATCGGCGTCGCGATGGCGGGGGCGGACACCTTCGACCCCTACAAGGACTAGCCGCGGCGGCGGCCCCTTACTGGGCGGACTCGAGGTCCTCGCGCAGCGTCCGTGCGTCGCCGAGGTAGACGTGCTGCGCCCGGTGGGCGTCGGGCGCGTAGTAGTGCATCAGGATCCGGATGACCTTGGGGACGGACCCCGGCACGGGGACCTCCCGCGCGCACAGCAGCGGCACGCGCTCGAAGCCGATGTTGCGCGCGGCGACGGCGGGGAACTCGGCGTCGAGGTCCTCCGTCAGCGTGAAGATGCAGCTGACCACGTCCTCGGGGATGAGGTCGTTGCGCCGCATGATCTCCCGCAGCAGCCACTCGGTCGCGCCGATGATGGCCTGGGGCTCGTTCTGGTCGACGGACGAAGCTCCACGGAGAGCGAAGAGGCGCATTGCGTGGGCGGTTCTATCAGGCCGGGCGGCGCAGCCGGTCGAGCTCGGAGCCGCTCAACCGCCGCGCAGCGCCCGGCGCGAGGTCGCCGAGCCGCAGCGGGCCGAACGCGATCCGCTCCAGCGCGACGACGCGATGGCCGACCGCCTCGCACATCCGCCGCACCTGCCGGTTGCGCCCCTCGTGGATGGTGATCTCGAGGACGTCCTGGCCGGCGCGCCGCACCCGGGCGGGCGCCGTCGGCCCGTCCTCGAGCTGCACGCCCTCACGCAGCCGCCGCACGGCGCGGTCGCTCACGGGCGCCCGCGACACCCGCACGCGGTACGTCTTCGGGACCTCGTAGCGCGGATGGGTCAGCGCGTTGGCCAGCTCGCCCTCGTTGGTGAGGAGGATCAGGCCGGTGCTGTCGGCGTCAAGGCGGCCGACGGGATAGAGCCGCGCGCCGCCGGCGTCGACCAGGTCGACGACGGTCCGCCGCCCGTGCGTGTCGCGCGCCGTCGACACCACCCCCGCCGGCTTGTGGACCAGCCATACCACGCGCTCCTCCGCCCCGCTGACGCGGCGCCCGTCGACCGTCACCGCGCGCGTGTCGTCGACGTCGCGCGCGGGGTCGTCGACCACCTCGCCGTCGACGGTCACCCGCCCGGCGCGCACGATCTCCTCCGCCGCCCTCCGGGAGGCGACGCCCGCATGCGCGAGGTACTTCGCGAGCCGCATACCCTGGAAGTGTGGACCTCGCGCTCCTCGAACAGACGCTGGCCGACGCCGGCGAGCCCCGCTTCCGCGCCAAGCAGGTGTGGGAGTGGACCGCGCGCGGGGCGAGCGGCTACGAGGAGATGACGAACCTCCCGGCCGCGCTGCGCGCGCGTCTGGCCGAGGACGTCCCCTTCTCCACGCTCACGCCCGTCCACGAGGCCCAGTCGCGCGACGGCACGCTGAAGGTGCTCTTCCACACCGCCGACGGGCGGCCCGTCGAGGCTGTCCTGATGCGCTACCGCGACGGCCGCCGGTCGCTCTGCCTGAGCTCGCAGTCCGGCTGCCCGCTGACATGCACGTTCTGCGCGACGGGCGCGATGAAGTTCGGTCGCAACCTGACGGCCTCGGAGATCGTCGACCAGGCGCTCCACTTCCGCCGGATCGAGGACGTCGACCACGCCGTCTTCATGGGCATGGGCGAGCCGCTGATGAACCTCGAAGGAGTGCTCGCCGCCGCGCGCCGCCTGCCGGCGGTCGGTATCACCCACCGGCGCACGACGATCTCCACCGTCGGCTGGCTGCCGGGCATCGACCGCCTGACCGAGGACCCCGCCCCCATCCGCCTCGCGCTCAGCCTGCACGCGCCCGACGACGCGCTGCGCTCGGAGATCATGCCGGTGAACGACCGGTACGCGATGAAGGACGTCCTCGCCGCCTGCCGCCGCTGGCACGCCCGCAAGCGCCGCCGCGTCTTCAT
>DASVRH010000408.1:0-9696 GCA_036388715.1 Solirubrobacteraceae bacterium
TGGCCTCGCGCGCCTGAGACAGCTCGGCCTCGAGCGCGCTGACGCGGCTCTCGAGCTGCTGGACCTGCTGGTGGGCGGCCTCGAGCTCGCCGCCGCGGTCCTCGGCCTCGCCGGCGCGCTCGCGGACGAGGGCCTCGGCGCGCTCGGCGCGGGCGGCGGCCTCCTCCAACCGGCGCTCGGCGTCGGCGCGGGCCTGCTCGAGCTCGGCCTGGCGGCGCTCGGCGGCCTCGTGCGCGGCGCGCAGCTCGGCCTGGCCGCGGGCCATCGCCTCCTCGCGGGCGCGACGCTCGCGCTCGGCGCCGTCCTCCAGCGCGCGGCGCTCGCGCTGCTCGGCCTCGAGCAGGGCGCGCTGCTCGCGCTCCTCACCCTCCTGGAGGGCGCGGGCCTCGCGCTCCTCGGCCTCGCGCAGCGCGCGCTTCTCGCGCTCCTCGGCCTCGATGCGGGCCTTGCGCTCGCCCTCGAGCAGCGCGGCGGCCTCGGCGGCCTCGGCGCGCGCGGCGCTCGCCAGCTCCTGGGCCTCGCGCAGCTCGGCCTCGAGGTGGACGACCTGCTCGTGGGCCTCGGCGAGCCGGCCCTCGGTGACGGCGACGTTCTCGATCCGCCGGCGGACGTTCTCCGACGCCTCGACGGCCTCGCGGGCGGCCTTCTCGGCCTGCTCGCGCGCCTGGTCGGCGGTGCGCGCCTTCGCCTCGGCGACGGCGCGGGCCTCGGCGCTCGCGGCCGCGCGGGTCTCGGCGGCGCGGCGGGCCTTCTCGGCGTCGTCGCGGGCGGCGCGGGCGGCGGCGAGCTCAGCGGCGGTGCGCGCGGCCTCCTCGATCGCGCCCTTCAGCTCGTCGCGGGCGGCGCCCAGCTCGGCGTCGCGGCGGCGCAGCTCCTCGCCGGCGGCCTCGCGGGCGCGCTCGAGCTCGGTCGTCAGCTCGGCGACGCGCTCCTGCGCGTTCGTCGCGCGGGTGGCCAGCTCGTGCGTGCGCAGCTCGGCCTCGTGGGCGCGCTCGCTTGCGGCCTCGCGCTCGCGCTCCTTCGTGGCGACGCGCTCCTCGAGCTCGCGCTCCTTCGTCGCCAGACGCTCCTCCAGCTCGGCGGCGCGGTTGCGGACCTCCGCGATGGCGGAGCCGTCCTCGAGCGACGCCAGCCGCGCCTCGAGCGACCCGACCCGCTCGCCGGCCTCGCGCAGGCGGCGCGCGGCCTCGGCGACCCGCGCGCGCTCGCGCTCCAGCGCGGCGTGGGCCTCGGCGACCGCGATGACGTCCGCGGCGCGCTCGCGCCCGCTCTTCGGCCGCTCCTCGCGCACCTCCTCGACCGGTGCCTCGTCGACGACGGCCTCGGGCTCCTCCTCCTCGACGACCGCTTCCGGCCGCTCCTCGATCTCCTCGATCTCCTCGACGTCGTCGACGGGGGCGGAGGGGGCGTCGGCCTTCTCGCGCAGCTTGTGCTCGCGCGGGGCGGGGAGGTCGAGCAGCTGCCCGTCCACGCGCAGCGCGAAGGCCGGGCGGACGCCCAGCTGCTCCACCGGGACGGCGAAGGGAAGGACGAACGCGCCCGACCGCGCGTCGAAGCGATCGGGGGCCTTTAGCGCCGCGTACTCGCGCGCCGTGCGGCCGTCGTCGACGACCAGGACGGGCTCGACCCCAGCGCTCAGCGAGGGGTCGACGCGCCCGGCCAGCCGGACGAGAGCGGTGCCCGGCAGGGCGGGCACGCGCTCGAAGAACGCGATCGAGAGAGGCCGCATGGCGCACGAGGGTACGCCAGCGACCCTCCGGAATCCAATGGGTTATGCGGCCAGACGCAGCGAATCCTCGCGCGCGGCCGTGGCGCGCGCGTGGACGCGGAGGAGCTGGACGAGCTCCGCCGTGCGCGTGAACGGGTCGCCGATCACGCGGTCGTCGGCGACGCTCAGCGCGGCGCGGGGCTGGCCGTCGACCTCGGCGACGAGCACCGGGCCGAAGGGCACCGGGGCGCTGTCGAGAGCGGCCAGACGAGCGAGGGCGGGGCCGTCGCCGGTGGTGGCCGCCCGGATGCTGATGATGGGGGAGATGACGTTGGTCATTGGGCGGTCTCCAGGACGTTGCGGGGTGGTCTTGCCCTCTCAATATCGGACGACCGACCCATAACTTCAAGTGACATTCCATCATCACCTTGATAAGATCGCCTAATGCTCGACGTCAAGCGCCTGCGCGTCCTCAGGGAGGTCGCGGCGAAGGGCTCCTTCTCCGCTGCCGCGGAATCTCTCGCCTACACCCAGTCGGCTGTCTCGCAGCAGATCGCCGTGCTCGAACGCGAGGCCGGGACGCGCCTCGTCGACCGCTCCGCCCGCGGCGTCCGCCTCACCGACGCGGGCCGCGCGCTCGTGCGCCACGCCGACGTGATCCTCGCCCGGCTGCGCGACGCCGAGGCCGAGCTCGAGGCGATCGCGGGGCTGCGCGGCGGCCGCGTCCGGCTCGTCTCGTTCGCCTCCGCCGGCGCGACGATGGTGCCGCGCGCGATCGCCCTGTTCCGCGAGCGCCACCCCGCGGTCGAGCTGACGCTCCAGCCCGCCGAGCAGGAGGAGGCGATGGAGGCCCTGCGCGGCGGCGAGGCCGACATCGCCCTGACCATCGACGCCGAGTTCTGCTCGATCGCCGCGCCCGACGTCGACCTGACGCACCTCCTCGACGACCCGATGTACGCGGTCCTGCCCCGCGACCACCCGCTCGCCGCCAAGCCGCGGATCAAGCTCGAGGAGCTGCGCGAGGACGCGTGGCTCGCCGGCTCGGAGCGCGGCTGCCCGGACACGATGATCCTCATCCGCGCCTGCAACTCCGCCGGCTTCGAGCCGCACATTGCCTTCCACTCCGACGACTACCTGGCCATCCAGGGGTTCGTCGCCGCGGGCGTCGGCGTCTCGCTCATCCCCGACCTGGCGCTGCTCGCCGTCCGCGACGACGTCGCGATCCGCGCGCTCAAGTCCCAGCCGCCGACGCGGCGCATCCAGGCCGCGACGCTGCGCGACGGCTACCGGTCGCCGGCGATCGAGGCGATGCTCGGGACGCTGCGCGAGGTCGGCGCTGAGTTCGAAGGCCAACGCAAGGAGCTCGCCCTCGCGGTCTGACACGCTCTCCGCCCGCCGCCTGGCGCTGCTCGTCGGCGCCGGTGGCGCGCTGGCCCTGGTCGTGCTCGACGCGCTGGTCCGCGACGAGCCGCGGCCGGAGGACGACGACCTCATCTACGAGCGGATGGCGGAGGACCCGACCGCCCCGCACACGTACGTCTTCGCGTTCCGCGTCGCGGTGCCGTGGCTCGTGCACGTGCTGCCGTTCTCGCACGACTTCTCGTTCAGCGCGCTGGCGTGGCTGTTCAGCGGCGCGGCGGGCGGCGTCCTGTTCCTGCTGCTCGACCGCCTGCGCGTCGCGCGCGGGGTGTCGGTGCCTCTGGCGGTCGCGCTCGTGGTCTCGCCGCCGCTGCTCGTCGCCTCGCTGCGCCAGGGCCGCAACCCGGATCCGCTGACGGTCCTCGTCATGGTCACCGGCGCGCTCTTCATCGTCGAGCGCAGGCCGCTCCCGCTGGCGATCACGATGCTCGTGGGCGCCTTCAACCGCGAGAGCGCGCTGTTCCTCGCGCCGCTGGCCTACGCCGTCTGGGCGGACCGGCTGGTCGACACGCGCGTGCTGCGCGACGTCGCCCTGGCGGCGGCGCCCGCGGTCGTCGCGTTCCTGACGCTGCGCCTGGCGATCCCCACCGTGGGGCGCGAGCAGGTGCCGGGCTACGGCGGATCGCTGCTCGGCGGGCGCGTGGACGTCCTCGACGAGGCGCTCGAGGAGCCGCTGACGCAGGCGCGGCGGCTGCTGGCGGTGTACGGCCCGCTGTGGCTGGTGGCGCCCTTCGCGCTGCGCGGCTTCCCCTTCGCGCGGCGCGGGCTCGTCCTGCTCGCGCTGTGCGCGGTCGCGTGCACGTTCGCGCTCGACTGGGGGCGGATCGTGTTCGTCGCCGCCCCGGTCGTCTACGCCGCCTCGGCGTGGGTGCTCGACCGCCGGCCGGCGTGGCGGACGCCCGTCTTCGCCCTGCTCGCGGTGCTGGTCGTGGGCTACGCGGCGTACATGCAGGTCGAGGGGGTCGAGAACCTGATCGACGCCGGCCCGCCGCCCTATCCGGTCAGGTAGCCGTACGCGCGGCAGGTGTCGCCGAGCACCTCGAGCAGCGCCTCCTGCTCCTCGTCGCTCATGCGCTCGCGCCAGCTTCCCGGGGAGGCGGCGCGGACGAACTTCCCGGCGCCCCGCTCCCCGACCGGCACGTTCGTGTACGCGTGTTTCTCGACCGCGGCCCGCAGGCGCGCGGGCTGGCTGCTCAGGCCGATCGTCTCCAGCACGCGGCCCAGCTCGCGCCCGGGGTCGGCGAGCAGCTCCTCGTAGCGGACGAGGACGCGGCGGTCGGGCGCGTGGGCGTCGTAGGCGCGCTGCGTCGCCTCCGTCCGGTAGCGCCAGACCGTCGCCTGCCAGCGGATGAACGGGACCCGCCCGTGCTCAGCGACCGGGAAGCCGCCGTCCTCGGTGATCCACCCCCCGTCGCTGTAGGCGTCGAGCCACGAGTCCACCACGTCGCGCCCGTCGCGCAGCAGGAAGATCAGCCGCGACCCGGGGAGGAGCGACATGACCCAGTCGGCGACCTGCGATCCGCCGGGCTCCTTGATCACCATGCGGCGGCCGTCGTGCTGGAGGGCGAGGCGGCCGAGGACGAAGTCGCGCAGCAGCGGCTCCCATCCGGCGCGGTGCTCGGCGCTGAAGAGGTAGTCGGGGTTGCCCTCCTTGACCGCGGCGAACGTCGAGAGCTCCGGCGGGTCGTCGCACGCCGCCCAGGCCAGCGGGATCGGGCGCCAGACGCCGAGGTGATGGCCGATGCCGGTCTCGTCGATGGGGTGCAGCTCCTCGAACTCCGAGAGCATGCGCTCGAGCCAGGTGCTCCCGCTGCGGGACGACCCGAAGATCCACGTGAGCTGATCCTCGCGAGGCCGATCGGCCATGTCAGCCGCCAGATTGCCCAGCCTGCGGCGTTTGAACCACCATGCGCCTCCGAAGCCTGGTCCTCGCCGCGGTCGTGTTCGCCCTCGCGGCGCCGTCCGCCTCCGCCGAGATCGTCTACGAGACCTACCGCGTGCCGACCGTCGGGGGCGCCGAGATCTCCGTCGAGGTCATGCGCGACGACGCGGCGAAGGGCAGGGTGCCGGTCCTCCTCACGTACTCGCCCTACAACACGCTGGGCGAGTACACGCCGGGCAACCTCGCGAACGACTCGCTCGGGGAGGAGTTCGTCCCGCGCGGCTACGCGCGCGCCGTCGCCGACGTGCTCGGGACGCGCAACTCGTCGGGCTGCTGGGACTACGGCGGCCCGCGCGAGACGCAGTCGGGCGTCGACCTCGTGCGCTTCCTCGCGCGGCAGAAGTGGGCCAACGGGCGCGTCGGGATGATCGGGACGTCCTACGACGGCACGACGGCGAACATGGTCGCGTCGCGCGGGGTCCCCGAGCTGAAGGCCATCGTCCCCATCGCCGCGATCTCGCGCTGGTACGGCTACGCGTACGGCAACGGCGTGCGCTACTTCCTGAACTCCGAGGAGCCGTCGGACGAGGGGCTCGACACGCCGTTCGCGTTCGACTTCGGGCTGGCGAGGACGCCGCCGACGAAGCCCGGCGACTCGCGCTTCGCGTCGCTGCTCGCCTCGCGCGTGGACCCGTGCGACTCGCTGTCGCACACCGAGCGCGGCTATGACCGCTCGCCGGACTACGACACGTTCTGGAAGGAGCGCGACTACCGCCGCCACGCCGACCGCTTCCGCGCCGCGGTGCTGATCGCGCACGGCTGGCAGGACTACAACGTCAAGCAGGAGGAGGGCCTCGGGCTCTTCCGGGCGCTGCGCGCCGCGGGGCGCACGGCGCTGCTGCGCGCGTACCTGTGGCAGGCGCCGCACGCCGCGCCGTCCGGCGACCGCTGGGACAAGCTGCTGACCTCGTTCCTCGACCGCTACCTGCGCGGCCGCGACACCGGCGTCGAGCGCACGCCGCCCGTGGTCTCGGAGGGCCGCACGGTCGTGGACGGGTCGTACGAGTCGACCGGGTTCCGCTGGTCGCGCGGGGTCTCGGGCGGGCGCGAGCTGCGGCTGTGGCTGCGGCGGACGTTCGACCAGGACGTGCCGGGCGTGGAGCTGCCCGCTCCGTCGACCGGCGAGACGGGCGTGCTCGACCGCAAGCCGAACCGCGAGGCGGTGGACAACGTCTTCACGTGGGTCGGCGCGCCGACGTCGGAGGAACTCGGCAATCGCGATCCTCTCAACGAGCCCGGCCACGGCTACTACTCGCTGTTCTTCGGGACGCAGCCCTTGGAGCGCGACACCCGCATCCTCGGTTCGCCGGTCTTGGACGCCTGGGTCCGCACGCCGGCGGGCGGCCACCTGTCGCCGGTGCTGGTCGACGTCGCGCCCGACGGGTCGATGACGACGATCGCGCGCGGGTTCTTGAACCTCGACTACCGCGAGGGGCTGGAGGAGGCGCGGCCGGTCGACCAGGAGTGGGTGCGCGCGGCGGTCGAGTTCCTGCCGCAGGACGTGACGGTGGCCGAGGGTCACCGGATCGGGCTGCTCGTGCAGTCGTCGAACACGGTGTGGGCGGTGCCCGGCTCGCTCGACACGAACAACATCGCCACGGGCCCGGTGCCGGAGGCGCGGATCCGCGGCGGGTCCTCGTTGACGCTGCCGCTGGGCTGAGCGCGGGCGCCGTCCTAGGCGCGCGACCAGCGCTTCGCCGGCGGGCCTTCGCGTGGCTTGGGCGCGTGCGTGCGCGCGAGCTCCCATGCCCGCGCCGCGGCGGCGGAGCGCGACGTCGCGCCGAGCTTGCGGAAGGCCCGCTCGAGGTGCTTCTCCACCGTGCGCCCGCTGACGCCCAGGTGCTCGGCGGCGTCGCGATTGGAGCCGCCGCGCGCGACCAGCTCCATGACCTGCGCCTCGCGCGCCGTGAGGCCGGCGTCGTGCAGCGCGGCGGCCAGGTCGGCGTTCGCGGCGGCCCCGCGCGCCGCGTGCTCCAGCGCGTTGCGATAGGCCTGGACGAGGAACGGCCGCGCCTCGTTGAGGAGGTCGCGCTCCTCGTCGGTGAAGTCGCGGTTGCGGCGACTCAGCACGAACGCGAGCACGTGGTCGGGCTCGTTCGGCAGCGTGAACGCGATCTGATGGTTGACGCCGAGCGGGCCGTAGAACTCCTGCCAGACCCTGGTGGCCTCGAGCTCGTCGCGCGTCGTGACGTCGGAGAAGCGGTAGGCACGGCCGTCCTTCGTCCGGACCCAGAGCTGGTACAGCGGGTTCTCGTCGGCGTACTGCGCGAACTTCGCGAGCTGCTCCTCGCTCACGTCCGGCTCGATCAGGACGACGACGCGGTCGGGGCCGAGCTCGGTCAGCGAGACCCAGTCGGCCGGCACCGCGCGGGGGACGGCCGACATCAGGGTCCTGTGCAGCTCGTCGAGGTCGAGCGCGCCCATGACCTCGCCGATGAGGTCGATGAGGACGCGGTGGCCGCTGCTGGAGCCCGCCATGGCGTCGCAACTCTACGCCCGCCGCCCTGCCCTGAGACGCGAAAGCCCCGCGGCCGCGGGGCTCTCTCGCATGCGCCGAAGAGGACTCGAACCTCCACGGGGTTATCCCCCACAAGGCCCTCAACCTTGCGCGTCTACCAATTCCGCCACCGGCGCTCGCTGGCGGGCGGAACTGTAGCGCGTGAGCGCTCATTGACTTCCGTCGGCGACCCCCGCTACTGTGGCGAACACATGTTCGCTTCATCCCCTTCTTCCCCGGCTCCGAGGAGACCTTCGTGGACCTGACGAAGCGCCAGCAGGAGATCTTCGACTTCATCAAGAAGTACTCGGCGAAGTACGGCTATCCGCCGACGGTGCGCGACATCGGCAAGGCGGTCGGGCTCGCCTCGTCGTCGACGGTGCACGCGCATCTGGCGAACCTGGAGAAGGCGGGGCTGCTGCGCCGCGACCCGTCGAAGCCGCGGGCGATCGAGCTGCTCGACCGGGCGATCGAGAACGTGCGCGACACGGTCGAGTCCGGCGTGCGGTCGGTGGTCGGCGGCGGGCGCATCCCGGTGCTCGGCGCCGTTGCCGCGGGCGCGCCGATCCTCGCCGAGGAGAACATCGAGGACTACGTCGACGTGCCCGCCGTCGCGGGCGGCGACGCGGCCGAGTTCATGCTCCGGGTCAAGGGCGACTCGATGGTCGACGCCGGCATCCTCGAGGGCGACCTCGTCGTGGTGCAGCGGCAGGACACGGCGAACGACGGCGACATCGTCGTCGCGCTCGTCGGCGAGGAGGCGACGGTCAAGACCTTCTACCGCGAGTCCGACCACATCCGCCTGCAGCCGGAGAACCCCAACCACGAGCCGATCCGGTCGAGGGACGTGAAGATCCTCGGTCGCATGGTCGGCCTCCTCAGGCACGTGTGATGACGACGCTGACCCTCGACACCCAGACCCGCGAGAGGCCGCGGAGGAGCCTCCTCGACAAGCTCGTCGAGGAGCGCGAGCGGCCCGCCCCCGGCGAGACGCGCGCGGTCGCGGCCGCTGCCAGCGGCGCGACCCTCGACGCGCTCGTCGCCCGCTCCTGGTCGACCCTCCGCGTCACCCGCGCGGCGTCGTGCCTGCTGTGCGGCGGCGAGGTCGCGCCCCGCTACGGCGCGGGCCCGAGCCCGGTCGGCGGCGCCTGCCGCTCCTGCGGCACCGAGATCGCGTAGGCGATCCCGACCAGGTGCCGCTGGGCGGCATCTATCCAGGATTGCTCGGACGAGGTGTTACGACTTCCGCCGGCGGCGGAGGGCGTCGACGACCTCGAAGCTGTCGCTGAAGTCGTAGGTGTGGGTGGCGAGGGCGCCCGGGAGCCGCTCGGGGTCGAAGCGGCCGACCGTGTGCTCGGCGTAGTCCTCGGTCGTGAGGACGTCGATCTCGCGCCAGACGATCGCGCGGCCGTAGCGGCCGGACGAGTCCTGCGCCGGCCGGATGAGGCGCCCGTCGCGCTCGAGGACGCGACCGGCCTGGCGGGCGTGGCGGACGTCGGAGACGACCGGGTTGAGCGGGTGCGGGCGGTAGGGGCCGGTGAGCGCGTCGGCGGAGAAGACGAAGAGCTCGTCGACGACCGACCCGCCGGGCACCGCGATGGTCACGAACATCCACCAGCGCCCGTCGCGGTGCAGGAGCGTCGTGTCGTAGGCCTCGACGTCCTCCATCAGCGTCGCGACGCGCTCGAACCGGTGCGGGAGCTCGACGGCGCGGTAGAGGTCGACGGTGCGCGCGGCGGCCGACTCGGGGACGAGGTACGTCTCGCCGTCGTGCTCGAAGACGAAGGGGTACGAGAGGTGGTGGGGCGGCGAGAGGACGGTCCTGAACTCGCGCGGGCCGGCGTCGGTGAGCTCGGCGACGGCGATGCCGGCGTAGCCCGCCGACCAGTCGAGGTCCTCGACGTACAGCCACGTCGTGCCGTCGCGCTCGAGCAGGAACGGGTCGGCGTGGAAGTGGCCGCGCGGCGGGTCGTAGAACGTGAACGGCGCGCCTGACTCCGGCGCCCCTGCCGGAGCGGAGGGGGCGCGGCGGCGGAAGCCGACGGTCCAGTCCTCGCGCGTGCGCAGGCGCCCCGCGGCGCGGCGCGCGACGCCGCCCCACGTCCGCGCGGCGAAGCGCGCAGTGGTGAG
>DASVRH010000409.1:0-4219 GCA_036388715.1 Solirubrobacteraceae bacterium
CGACCGCCTCGCGCAGCGTGCAGGACGCGTCGCATGAGCCGAGGGCGGTATCGGCGGTCGTCGTGACGTTGAAGGTCGCCGCCGCGGCCGGAGCGGTGAAGACCAGGGTGACGGCGAAGGCCAAGAGCCCGGTCTTCTTGAGGATCCTCACGCGCTCACGTCACCATTGTTGCAAAGAAACATCGGTACCGTCGCCGTTGTGCGCCGCGGCCTCGCTCTCGCCCTGCTGATCCTCGCCTGGGCGCCCGGGGGCGCCGCAGCGTCGGAGGTGCCCGCGGGCGCGGTGCGGGTGTCGGACGAGCGGACGCTGTCGCGGTGGGGCCACGCGTCGGGGCGCCACCGGGTCCGCGACGCGCCGCGCGCGGGGGCGCATGTCGTCGGCCACCTGCGGATGCTCACCGAGGACGGCTTCCCGGAGGTGTACCTCGTGCTGCGGGCGTGGAACGACCCCGAGGGCCGGCGCTGGTTTCAGGTGCGCCTGCCCATGCGGCCGAACGGGACGACCGGCTGGCTGCCGGAGTTCCGCCTCAGCGAGCTGCACGCCGTGCGGACCTCGCTCGTGGTCGACCGCCAGCGGCAGCGAGCGACGCTGCGGCGCCGGGGCCGGCGGATCTGGTCGTCGCGCGTCGGTGTCGGCGCGCCGGTCTCGCCCACCCCGCGCGGTCGCTTCTACGTTCGCGAGCACATCCGCACCCGCGACCCCGGCGGGATCTACGGACCGTGGGCGATCGGGACGAGCGCGTACTCCGTGCTCAGCGACTGGCCGGGCGGCGGCGTCGTCGGCATCCACGGGACGAACCAGCCGGGGCTAATCCCGGGGCGGCCGTCGCACGGGTGCATCCGCGTGCCGAACGCGAAGATCCGGCGGCTCGCGAGGCTCGCGCCGGTGGGCACGCCCGTGCGGATCCGCTGAGCCCGCCTCGCGCTACCGCTTCGAGATCGGCGCGTACTCCGCCATCAGCTTGCGCTCGCTGCCGTCCGACGCGAAGCGGATCACGACGATCCCTCCCGGCTCGACGCCGGTGACGACGCCGTCGCCGAACGCGGCGTGGACGACGTCGTCGCCCATGCGGAAGTCGACGCCGACGGCCCCTCCCCCGCGCCGGCGGGTGTCGCCCGCGCGCTCGGCCGTGGCCTGCGAGGCGGCGGCCCACGCGCCCGGGCGGGCGCGACCGGCGGCGACGACGGGCTCCTCGCGGTCGGTCAGCTCGCCGGGGATCTCGTCGACGAAGCGCGAGCGCATCCCGAAGGTCTGCGCGCCGAAGACGTTGCGCCGCCGCGCGTAGGTGATCGTCAGCTCCTTCTTCGCCCGCGTGATGCCGACGTAGCAGAGCCGCCGCTCCTCCTCGAGCCCGCCCTCGTCGAGCGCGCGGGAGTGCGGGAAGACGCCCTCCTCGCAGCCGATCATGAACACGATCGGGTACTCGAGGCCCTTGGCGTTGTGGAGCGTCATGAGCGTCACGACGCCCTCGTCGTCGCGGCGCGTGTCGGCGTCGGACTGGAGCGCGACCTGCTGGAGGAAGTCGTCGAGCGTGTCCTCGCCCTCCTCGGCCATCGCGTCGAACTCGCGCGCCCCCTCGACCAGCGCGCGGAGGTTCTCGACGCGGCCCTCGGCCTCGATCGTCCGCTCGGCCTCGAGCGCGTCGAGGTAGCCGGAGTCGTGCAGGACGGCCTCGAGCAGGTCGCCGACCGGCACGCCGTCCGCGACGCGCTCGCGCAGGCCGACCATGACATCCATGAACCGCCCGAGCGCCTTCACCGCCGCCGTGCCCAGCCCCGGGACGCTGCCCGGCTGCTCGGCCGCCTCCCACACACTGATGCCCATCGTGTCGGCGTGGCCGAGGACCCGGCCCAGCGACGTCGCCCCGATCCCGCGCTTCGGCGAGTTCGCGACCCGGGCGAAGCTGATCGCGTCCTGCGGGTTGGAGAGCAGGATCAGGTACGCGATCGCGTCCTTGATCTCGGCGCGGTCGTAGAACTTCGTGCCCCCGACGACCTGGTAGGAGGTCTCGTTGCGCACCAGCGTGTCCTCGAGGACACGGGACTGCGCGTTCGTCCGGTAGAAGACGGCGATCTCGTTCAGCGACGTGCCGGCCTCCACCAGCCGAGCGATCTGCCCGACGACGTACCGCGCCTCGGCGTGCTCGTCGTCGAGCTCGCGGACGACGATCTTGTCCCCGCTCCCGAGGTCGCTCCACAGGTGCTTCGGCTTCTGCGCCCGGTTGTTCGCGATGACCGCGTTCGCGGCGTTGAGGATCGTCTGCGTCGAGCGGTAGTTCTGCTCGAGCTTCACCACCCGCGCGTCCTCGTAGTCCTTCTCGAAGTCGAGGATGTTGTTGATGTCGGCCCCGCGGAAGCCGTAGATGGAGTTGTGGGTCACGACGCCGTCGGCGACGAAGTTGTGCGTGCCCTCGACGTTGATGTCGTAGACCGGGGCGTCGAGCGCGACCCGCTCCACCGCCTCGACGACGTCGAAGCCGCCGTCCTCGTCGAACATCACCATCCCGGGGCGCACCGACGACGCCGGCATGAAGGGCAGCGACTTCGCCGCCAGTCGGGCCTGCGGGCGGACTGTGGCCGGGATCGTCTGGCGAATCCGCTCGACCGTCGCGGCGGCGCGGCCGAAGTCCTTGAAGACCGACTCGTAGCGCCAGCTCTCGGATCCCCGCTTCGCCGGCCGGACGCTCAGGCCCGCATCCTCGAGCGCGCGACGCGCTTGGGGATCCCGGCCGCCGACGGCGACGAGATGCATGGGCGTCGCGCCGCGCCGGTCGGCGCAGAGGGTGATCGTCACGTTGCGCCGCCGGCCCTCGAAGCTCCGCGTGGTGACGTGAGGGTGGTCGACCGAGAGCCCGTGGTCGCGCAGGAGCCGGAGGCCGCCCCCGGCGTTGTCCACGCTCGCGAACACGTCGTCGATGATCGACTGGTCGGCGACGACGCCATGCCCGCCCTTCCGGGCCACGAACGGCAGCATCGGCAGCCCGTAGCGAAGGGACAGCTTGATCTCCTCCGCCCGCGCCTGGGCATCCGAGGCGTGCGAGGAGATGACC
Organism: Solirubrobacteraceae bacterium; assembly: GCA_036388715.1. Classification (GTDB taxonomy): domain Bacteria; phylum Actinomycetota; class Thermoleophilia; order Solirubrobacterales; family Solirubrobacteraceae; genus CADCVT01. The sequence goes on from DASVRH010000409.1 coordinate 3,051, forward strand.
CAGGCCGCGTCGGCGTGCTCCTGCATCGCGCGGCCCTGCAGGTTGTTGGCGGTCGTGCCGACGCGGAATCCCATCCCGCCACGGACCATCAGGTAGGTCAGGTAGCGGTGCGGCGACAGCCCCGGCCGGAAGCCGGCGAAGTGCGTGTGCTCCGGCGTCGAGACGATGCGTCTGCCACTGCGGAGCGTGATCGCGATCCCCTCGGGACGATGGCCCGCGAACGTGTCCGTCACCCGCGCGGGCCGGAAGTCGCCGCCGCCGTACGACGACAGCACCTCCTCCCCCACCTGCACGTTCTCGATGGGCCTGCGCGAGCCGTCGCCCATCGTGACGAGCGTGCCCGCCGCCAGGCACTGCGCGTCGTCGCCGACCACGGCGAGGTTGCGGTGCTGGGTCGTGAGGAGCTGGAGCCAGCGGTACTGGGCGTGGTTGGTGTCCTGGTACTCGTCGACGAGGATGTGGCGGAACGCGGTGCCGTAGCGGTCGCGGACCTCGGGGAAGAGCTCGAGGACGTTGACGGCGCGGACGAGGAGGTCGTCGAAGTCCATCGCGTTCATGCGGATGAGCTCCTTCTCGTAGAGCTCGTAGACCTCGCCGACCGTCTGCTCGAAGTACGAGCCCATGAGCTCGCGGTAGGCCTCCGCGTCGCGGAGCTTGTTCTTCGCGTCGGAGATCTGGTTGTGGACCGACGCGGGCGTGAAGCGCTTGGGGTCGACGCCGGCGGTGTCGAGGCAGCGCTTGACCAGCCGCCGGGCGTCGGCCTGGTCGTAGATCGTGAAGCGCTTCGTGTAGCCGAGCTTGTCGGCCTCGGCGCGGAGCATCCGCGCGCAGGCGGCGTGGAAGGTCATCACCCACATGGCGCGGGTGCGGCGGCCGACGAGCCCCTCGACGCGCTCGCGCATCTCCTGCGCCGCCTTGTTGGTGAACGTGATCGCGAGGACCTCGTTCGCCCGGGCCCGCCCCGTGTGGTTGAGCCAGGCGATCCGATGGGTCAGCACCCGCGTCTTCCCGGACCCGGCGCCGGCGAGGATGAGCAGGGGCCCGTCGCCGTGCGTCACGGCGGCGCGCTGAGGCTCGTTCAACCCCTCCAGGAGGCGTTCGACGTACTGGTCCGTGGCCACCAAGGGAGCATAGGTCTCACCTCGGATCGCGCCACATGAGCCAGAGCT
>DASVRH010000410.1:0-8312 GCA_036388715.1 Solirubrobacteraceae bacterium
GCATGAGCTTCCTGCCCGAGCGCGCGCCGCTCGGCGATCGACCGGCTGAGCAGCTGCTCGATCGGCCGGTAGATGACGCTGACGATGATGAACATCAGCGACCACAGCAGCGAGACGCCCTTGTAGTCGACCTCGCTCAGCACGTGCGACGCCACGGCGAAGTAGCCGAACGTCACGACGCCGGTGGTCGCGATGCCTATCGAGAGGATGCGGGCGCCGCGCCCGTAGGAGGACGGCTCGGTCTCAGCCAAGCCGGACGAGCAGCATCGTCCACGGGAAGGGCGACCGTGCCTCCACGACCTCGCCATGCCGGGACAGCAGCTGCACGAACGCCCGCTTCGACCAGTGGTTCAGGTGGCCGGGCGTGTTGCCGAGGTCGCGCCAGTACGCGCCCCGGGCCATGTTCAGCCCGCGCCACAGCGGCTCGCGCGGCACCGAGACCAGCAGGTGCCGCGAGGCGACCCGTGCCATCTCGGCCACGGTGTGCCCGGGGTCGGGCACGTGCTCGAGCACCTCGATCGCGCTCGCGAGGTCGAACTCGTCGTCGCCGAACGGGAGGTTCTCGGCCTTCATGACCCGGTACTCGAGGTTCGGGCACGACCGCTTCTCCCACTCCGCGTGCAGCTCGGGGTCGTCGAGGTCGATGCCGACCACGGTGCCGTCGATCCGCTGGGCCCACTTGTGGGTCAGCACGCCCTCGCCGCAGCCGACGTCGAGGATCGACGAGGGGTCGGCCTTCACGAACAGCTCCTCGAGCGTCGTCTCGAAGCCCGCCATCAGTCGCTTGACCACCGGGTTGGTGGAGCCGTACTTGTCGTACGTGTTGCCGGTGACCGTGCCCTCGCGGTCCACGGTCACGGTGGGGGGCGTCATACCTTCAGCGCCTCCCGCTCCTCCGTCTTCTGGCCGGCGCGGGCGCCGGTGGTGGCGGGCTGGCCCGTCTCGCGGGCGCCCGGCTCGTAGTGCGAGGGCGGCGTGCCTAGCTGCAGCTCGATGCGCCGCACGCGCTCGAACACGCGCTGGAGCATCGTCGAGTTCGCGCTCATGAGGTCGCCGATGACGCCGAGGGCGGCCAGGAGCATCGCCGCGTTGAAGAGCACGGCGCCCAGGATCAGCGACTGCACGTGGCCCGCGCCGTCGTCCTGGACGTAGAAGTAGAGGTAGCGCGCCCAGACCACGAGCGCGGCGAGGCCGACGAGCGCCGCGGCGAGCATGAACACCCGCAGCGGCTCGTAGCGCGTGTAGATGCGGAAGATCGACAGCGCGTTGATCCGCACGTAGGACCACATCGACTTGAACAGGCGCGACTCGCGCGTCTTCGAGTTGGTCCGGATCGGGACGTGGTCGACGGCGATGAACTGCTTGCCCGCCTGGATGATCGTCTCGAGCGTGTAGGTGAACTTGTTGACGACCACGAGCTGGAGGGCGGCCTCGCGGTTGTAGGCGCGGAAGCCGGAGGTGGTGTCGGGGACCTCGGTCTCCGACGCGGCGCGGACGACCCAGGAGCCGAGCCGCTGCAGCGACTTCTTCAGCGGCGAGAAGTGCTCGATCCCCATGACCTCGCGGTCGCCGACGACCATGTCGGCGTTGCCGGCCACGATCGGGCCGACGAGCTTGGGGATGTCGTCGGCGTTGTACTGGTTGTCGGCGTCGGTGTTGACGATGACGTCGGCGCCGAGCTTCAGCGAGGCGTCGAGCCCGGCCTGGAAGGCGTGGGCGAGGCCCTTGTTGTTCGTGAGCTTGACGATGTGGTCGACGCCGTTGGCGCGGGCCACCTCGACGGTCGCGTCGGTGGACCCGTCGTCGATGACGAGCCACTCCACGGCGTCGAACCCCGGGAGCTCACGGGGGAGGTCGGCGAGCGTCGAAGGGAGCGTCGCCTCCTCGTTCAAGCAGGGAATCTGGATGATGAGCTTCATCGGAACGGCAGCCCCCTAGCCTACTTCCCTTCATGGAGAGCGCGACCCTCACCCGGCCGCGGCCCGTCGCCGCGCCTGAATCCTCCGCGCGCGAGGAGCGGAGGACCGGGCGCTGGCCCTGGATCGCGTTCGCGCTGCTGTGCGCCGGCGCGATCTGGGGGTTCTTCGCCTTCCCGACGTACCCGAACTACGACTCCTACTACTCGCTGCTGTGGGGTCGTGAGCTGCTCGACGGGACGCTGCCGTCCTACGACGCCTACAGGGCGCCGACGCCGCATCCGCTGGCCATCGCGCTCGGCACCGTGCTCTCGCTGCTGGGCCACGGGGCGGAGCGGATCTGGATCCTGCTCTGCGTCGCGTCGTTCGTCGCTCTGGTCGCGGGCGTCTACAAGCTCGGCCGCGAGGCGTTCACGCCGCTCGTCGGCCTGATCGCGGCGATCCTCGTCCTCAGCCGCCTCGACTTCCCCTTCTACGCCGCCCGCGGCTACATCGACATCGCCTACATGGCGCTCGTCGTCTGGGCGGCGGTGCTGGAGGCGCGCCGGCCGCGGCGCGGCACCTCGGTCCTGCTCATGCTCGCGGTCGCCGGGATGCTCCGGCCCGAGGCTTGGCTGATCAGCGGCCTGTACTTCCTCTGGGTCGCGTGGCCGGCGGACTGGGGCACCCGGGTCAAGTTCGCCGCCCTCGCCGCGCTGGGCCCGCTCGTCTGGGCGGGCAGCGACCTGATCGTCACCGGCGACCCGGCGTGGTCGCTCACGTACACCAGCGCGTTCGCCGAGGAGCTGGGGCGCAACAAGAGCGCGAGCGGGCTGCTGCCGTCGATCTGGGAGTTCCTGGTCAAGCTCGACAAGGTCCAGGTGCTGGTCGGCGGGATCGTCGGGCTGTGCCTGGCCGTCTCGCTCGTTCCGCGGCGCAGCGCCGTGCCGGGCGCGCTGCTCGGGATCGGCGTCGGGACCTTCCTGCTCGTCGGCCTCGGCGGCTTCAGCGTCATCGACCGCTACCTGCTCGTCGCCTCGATGGTGGTCATCGTCTTCTGCGGTGTCGCGCTCGGCGGCTGGACGATGCTGCGCGAGGGGACCCGCGCGCGGCGCGTGTGGGCGATCGCGGCGGCGCTCGTCGCCGCGACGGGTGCGACCATCACGGCCATCGCGCTCGACCCCGACCGGCTGCGCCGGGAGCTGACCTTCCGGGCGGACGCGCATCCCGCGCTGCACGAGGTCCTGGAGCACCCGCGGGTGGCCGAGGCGCTGAAGTGCGGTCCCATCAGCGTGCCCAACCACAAGCTCATCCCCGACGTCCGCTGGATCCTCGACCTGCCCGACGGGGCGGTCGTCGCCCGCAGCTCCGCCCTGCGGCGCGAGGGCACGCCGAGCCAGCTGCGCGCCGCCCGCCGGCTGCGCGGGCGGATCGAGCGCGGCGGCGTCGCGATCTATCCGAACACCCGCTCGGCCGTCCTGCGCCAAGCGCTCGTCGAGCCCTCCGACAACCCGTTCACCCTGCTCCCGCTGCCCGGCTACCAGCGTGTCGCGGTGAGCGACTACTACTCCGCCTATGTCCGCTGCTAGCGCGCCGCCCCGGCGCCGGCCCTCGCCGCCGCGCGTGCCGCGCCGTGTCCAGCGGGCGGTCACCGAGCCGTCCTCGTGGCCGGCGCACTGGCCGTGGTGGGTCGCGCTGGCGGCGCTGCTGCTCGTGTCGCTGCTGCTGCGCCTGTGGGGCGGCGACCACGGCATGCCCTACGCGTACAACGCCGACGAGAACGGCCACTTCGTGCCGCGGGCGATCGGCATGTACCAGCACGAGTGGAACCCGGACTACTTCGTCAACCCGCCCGCCTTCACGTACGTCCTCAACCTCGTCTTCACCGTCTGGTTCGGGGGGCGCGAGTCGGTCTCCGAGCTCTTCGCGTCGGACCCGACCGAGGTCTGGGTCGTGGCCCGCGCGACGTCGGCGGTGCTCGGGACGATCGCCGTCTGGCTGCTCTACCTGGCCGGCGCGCGGCTCTTCGACCGGCGCGTCGGGCTGCTCGCCGCCGGGCTGATGGCGGTCGCGTTCCTGCCCGTCTTCTACTCCCACCTCGCGCTGAACGACGTGCCGACGCTCGCGCCGCTGACGCTCGCGCTGTGGGGCATCACCGGCGTCCTGCGCTTCGGCCGCAAGCGCGACTACGCGGTGGCCGGGCTCGGCCTCGGCGTCGCGGCGGCGACGAAGTACACCGGCGGCATCGTCCTCTTCCCGCTGCTCGTGGCGGCGCTGATCCAGTTCCTCGCGATCGGCGGGCGGCCGGCGGCGGTCCGTGGGCTGCTCATCGCGGGCGGCTGCGCGCTCGTCGGCTTCTTCGTCGCGAACCCGTACGCCGTCCTCGACTTCCCGGCGTTCTGGGACGGGATCACGCACCAGTCCTCGGCCGCGGGCGGCGAGACCCAGGGCAAGCTCGGCCTGACCCACGGCAGCGGGGTCTTCTACTACGTGTGGTCGTTCACGTGGGGGCTGGGCTGGGTCCCGCTGTTCGCCGCGGTCGCCGCCGTGCCGCTGCTGTGGCGCGACGAGCGGCGGCTGATCTGGGTGCTCGTCCCGGCCACCCTGCTCTACGTCGCGTTCATGGGGACGCAGGAGCGCTACTTCGGGCGCTGGCTCATTCCGATCTTCCCGTTCGTCTGCCTGCTGGCCGCGTACGCGACGATCGACCTCGCCGACCGGGCGGGCCGCGCCGTCCCGCGATTGCGACCCACCTTCCTCGCCGTCGGCGCGCTGCTGCTGTGCGCGCAGGGCCTCGTGTACTCGCTGCACATCGGCCAGGTCCTGTCCCGTGAGGACACTCGAAATCTGACTCGGGAGTGGATGGTCGAGCACATCCCGCCCGACACGAAGGTCGTCGTCGAGCCGGTCGTGCCCGACGCGTGGGCGCAGGACGTCGGCAACCCGTCGCGCCTGTCGCCGAACGGCAACCGCTGGGTGAAGTTCCCGACCTCGCGCTCCCGCGTGAACCCCGAGGACCCCGACGGCCCGCTGCTGCCCGACCCCGGCGCCGTCGTGCACATCGAGGACTTCGAGCGCACGCTCGTGCCCGGGCTGATCGACCGCTACGTCGACCAGGGCTACTGCTGGGTCGTCGTCGGCTCGACGCAGCGCGGCCGGGCGGAGGCCGACCCGGACGAGGTGCCCAACGCGATCGCCTACTACGAGGAGCTCGAGAAGCGCTCGACGCTGGCCTACGAGGCGTCGCCCTACGGCAAGGGCGAGGGGCCGGTCGAGTTCAACTTCGACTGGACCTTCGACTACTACCCGCTGGCCTACTACCGGGCCGGGCCGGTGATGAGCGTCTACCGCCTCAAGGGCGGCGGCTGCGCCGGCTGACCGAGGCGGCGCTCGAACGCGTCCGCCGCCTTCGCCGGGCCGCCGGCGGCGGCGAACGCCTGCGCGATCCGCTCCGCGCCGGCGCGCTTGGTCATCGCCTCGCGGACCTTCGCGCGGAGACGGTCGGGGGTGAGCCTGCCCGCCGGCAGGCGCGTCCCGGCGTCGGCGACCTCGACGCGGCGCGCCACCTCGAGCTGGTCGCGCCCGAACGGGACGGCGCAGACCGGGATGCCGCGGGCGAGCGCCTTCTGCGTGGCGCCCATGCCGCCGTGCGTGATCGCGCAGGCGGCGCGCTCGATCAGCGCGGCGTGGGGGACGAAGGGCAGGACGTGCGCGTTCGCGGGCGCGTCGAGGCCGTCGAGCGAGGCGCTCGGGAGGGTGGCGACGACGTGGACGTCCTCCCCGGCGAGCGCCTCGAGCGCGGCGCGGACGAGCTTCCCGTCGTCCTGGAACTCGCTCGACGTGGTGACGAGCACGAGCGGGCGGTCGACGCCGGCGAGCCACGCGGGCGCCTCGGCCGGCGGATCCCACGCGCACGGCCCGATCAGCTCGACGTTCTCCGGCCAGTCGCGGCGCGGGTACTCGAACGGCTCGGCCGTCATGTAGAGCAGCAGCGGTGGCCGCGTGAACATCGAGGTGACGTCGACGGGCGCGAGGCCGAGTCCCTGACGCACGCCGTTCAGGCGGCCGACGACGAGCTTCTCGACGGTGCCGAAGACGAGCGGGCGCAGCGCGCGGTCGCGCAGCCGGCCGAGCGGGCCGCGGGCGGGCCGCAGCCCCGGGCCGAACGGCGGGGCGTCCTTCGACGGCAGGGGCAGGGGGTAGGGGCAGAACGACGCCCACGGCAGCCCGCTCGCCTCGGCCGCCGCCAGCCCGCCCCAGCACTGGATGTCGACGATCAGCGCCTCTGGGCTCTCCTCCTCGATCGCGCGCCGCAGGTCGGGCGCGTCGTGCTCGGCGCGGGCGCAGAACATCTTCACGGACCGCTTCAGCGCCGCCTGGGAGCCCTTGGCCTTGTAGTCGTCGTGCGGGATGGCCTCGATCGCCGGGTCGATCGGCTTCGCGTCGAAGCCGCGGTCGCGCATCAGCTCGACCTCCGAGGACAGCGTCCGCAGCGCGACCTCGTGGCCGCGGGCGTGCAGCTCGTCGAGGATCGGCGTCAACGGGAAGAGGTGCCCGCGGGCGGGCGAGGTGTAGGCGAGGACGCGGCTCATGGTGTGACTCCCTCGATCAGCTCGCGCATCGCGAGCTCGGTCTGGGCGCGGCTGAGGCCGCGGTCGCGGCGCAGCAGCTTCCAGGTGTAGACGTCGGTGACGGCGATGACCTGCGCGAGCCGGCGCGGCGTGCGCGGGGCGAACACGCGGCGGCACCAGCGCTCGTGCAGCTCTCGGCCGAGCGCGGCCCGCTCGCGCAGCAGCGGCGAGCGGTGCTCCTCGGCCAGCATCCGCAGCACGCCGTCGCCCACGCGCTCGTAGTGGGCGACCACCGCGGCGACGGCGCCGGCGACGTCCCCGCGCGTGACGGCGTCGCGCTCGGCCACGAACCGGGCGACCGCGCGGTCGGTCGCGGCGGCGAGCACGTCGTCCTTCGTCCCGAAGTGCCGCAGGACCGTCTGCTTGGAGACCCCGGCGCGGGCGGCGATCGCGTCGAGCGACGACTCCTCCGACGGGTCGGCGAAGAACAGGTCGGCCGCCGCGTCGAGGATCCGCTCGGCGGTGGCCCGCGCCGCGTCGGCGCGAGCGGTCATGCGGTAGGGGCGCGTCGCCGTCGCCATATTCGTGTCACCAACGGTAACATCAATAACCGCCGCACCGCAAGAGGTCCGGTGGACCGCGCGGCGAAGCGTCAGACCACGCGCACGAGCGCCAGCCGCCGACCGCCCGCCTCGGCCGTCAGCACGACCTTCACCGATCCGCGCAGCCGGGCGAGCCTTCGGAGGCGCCTGACGATCCTCGCCGCAGGTCGCATCGTCACGTCGAGCCTCTGGCACGTTCGCACCGTCACCCGCCGCCGCGCGATCGTGCGTGGCACGTGGCCACGGCGCGCCGTGCGGGCGGCCACGCGAAGCCGCAACGAGACGCGCGCGCGCCGCGTGAAGCGCAGCCGGACGCGAGCGCCGCGCCGCAGCAGGGTCTCGAGGCCCACGAGCGGCGAGCGGACCGTCGCCAGCCGCTCGCCGTAGCGTCCCGTCCTGGCGGCCCGTTCCGTCCACCGCTCGACGACCGGTGAGCCGGCCGGTGTCGTCCCGGCGATCAGGAGGCCGCCGTCGCCCGCGTGCGCGGCTGCGGCGGGGGTCAGGTCGCCCGGACCCGAGCGCATGCCGCATGCGCCGTACGTGCGGTCGGGGTGGCCGTCGGACAGGTAGCGGCGCGAGACGAGCCCGAGCGAGGGCAGGTGCCCGAACGCGAGCGTGGCCCCGTCACTCCGCGCGGCGATCGCGCCGTACCGGCGCGGCTGCGGCTCGAGCGAGGTCGGGGGCACGGGGAAGGGTCCGCCGCTCAGCGTCCCCGACGGCTCCAGCCGCGCGAGCAGTGCGCCGCACGGCACGTCGCGGGGGGAGCCGAGGGAGCTCGCGCACCGCGCGAGCCCCGCGACGTCGGCGGAGCCGTCGGCGCGAGCCGCCAGCGCCGTGGCCTCGAAGCGCAGCAGCTCGGGTCCGAGGGTCGGATTCGACCCGCCGGCGTCGTACCGCACCGCCATGCTGCCCAGGCGCGAGAACCCCGTGGCCGCGAAATCGGCCCGGAAGCGCCCCACGGCCAGCGCCCCGCCGTCCGCCGTGGCGATCACCCCCGCCGGCTCGTAGCGACGCTCGCTCGGCGGCGGTGACGCGAAGCCGTCGCCGCCGAAGCCGGGGTCCGGCGCGCCGTCAGGGCGCAGGCGTGCCACGGCGAGCCCGGGCAGCAGGACGAGCATCCCGTCGCCGGCCCCGGCGAGGGCGGACGCCGAGGGCGGGCGTTCGCCGGGCGCCGGACCCTGGACCGGCGCGAACCGCGTCACCCCGCCCGCTCCGAACCGCTCGTCGAGGCGGCCGTCGGGCAG
>DASVRH010000411.1:0-26919 GCA_036388715.1 Solirubrobacteraceae bacterium
CGCCGCGGTACTTGATGCCGTTGCCGATCAGGTTGGCGAACATCTGGGTGAGCTGGCCGGGGTCGCCGGAGACCGTCGGGAGGTCGCCGCGCGTCACGACCGCGCCGGAGTCCTCGATCGTCGCCTGGAGCTGCTCCAGCGCGCTGTCCCAGACGTGGTTCAGGGAGATGCGCTCGGGCGCCCGGTCGTTGCGCCCGGCGCGGGAGTAGGTGAGGAGGTCGTCGATCAGGGTGGACATCTGGCGGGTGCCGCGGAGGGCGTACTCCACGTACTCGCGAGCCCTGCCCTTCAGTTCATCGCCGTGGCGCAGCTCGAGCAGCTGGAGGAACCCGTTGACCGTGCGCAGCGGCTGCTGGAGGTCGTGGGAGGCCAGGAACGCGAAGCGCTCGAGCTCCTCGTTGGACCGCGCGAGCTCGGACTGGCTGGCCTGGAGGTCGGCGGTCATCTGGTCGGCGATCCTGACCGCTCGCGCCTGCGCGCCGCGGGCGAACGACACCGCCGCGGCTGCCAGGGCGGCGACGACGAGGCCGAGGATGAGGATGAGCCACGGGACCGCGCTCTCGGTCCCGCCGACGAGGTCCTCCGTCGTCGAGTAGTAGATGCGCCACTGCCGGCCCGCGGTCTGCAGCTCGAAGATCCGGCTCTCCTCGGCGTCGGCCTTCGGCGCCTGGGCGCCGTTGCGCAGGTCGAACGCCTCGTCGCCGCTGCGCAGCCGGCTCGGGACCGCCCCGACGGCGCCGACGTCGTAGATCTCCAGGTCGACGCCCGGCCCGGTGCTCACCGCGCTGCGGATCAGGTCGGGCAGGCGGATCGCGACGAACGCGGCGCCGCGGAACAGCTCGAGCCGGCGCTCGGCGGGCGGGCGCTGGTTGCGCCCCGCGTAGCGCGGCAGCACGATCAGCAGCCCCTCCTGGTCGGTCGTCTCGGTGACGAGCCGCAGCGGGGCGGTGGCGACCGGCCGCGCGCCGTCGCGCGCGAGGACGAGCGCGGTGCGCCGCGCGGCCTCGGACATCAGGTCCAGGCCGTAGGCCGCCCGGTTCGGGCCCACGGGGTGCAGGTAGGTGATCGCAACCGTCCCCGGCCGCTCCGCGTTCGGCCGGATGACGAGGTCCGGGTAGCCGAGGCCGGCGCGCCGCGCGTCGCGGTCGGAGGCGCGGATGAACGCCTGCCGGTCGCGGTCGGGGAGGAGGTCGGCGAACCCGAGGGCGAGGACGCCCGGGTACCGGCGCCCGATCTCCTGCGTGCCCAGGAACGTCTCGTACTCGCGGTGGTCGAGCTTCTCCGAGCCCGTGAACGCGCCCCGGACGCCGAAGAGCTTCTCCGTGTAGGTCTCGATCCGGCGGTCGATCGACTGCGCGACGGCCCGGGCGCGCTCGTCGAGGGCCTGGTCGGCGCGGCGGTCGACCTGGCGGTACGTGAAGACCGCCGCGATCACCGTGATCGCGAGGATGCCCAGGAACACGGCGAGGGCGAGGGAGGACGGGCGCCGCACGCCTTTACGCTAGCCGCTCAGCCGACCCCCGCAGCGCGCCGGGCGGAGGCGTGCGCCGCGTCCTCGAAGCGGTCGTCCAGCGGCGCGAGCTGCTCTGCGCCGGTCGCCGTGGCGATCAGCCAGTCGGCGAACCAGGCGTTCTTCGGCAGCAGCGGGCCGTGGAGGTAGGTGCCGATCACCGAGCCGTTCCGGACGCCCTCGTAGCCGCTCGACCCGTCGTTGCCGTGGCCCTTCAGCACCCGGCCGAGGGCGTGCTCCTGGTCGAGATGCGTCCGGCCGCCGTGGTTCTCGAAGCCGGCGAGCACGCGCGTGCTCCCGTCGCCGTCGAGGTCGACCTCGATCGCGACGTTGCCGATCAGCCGTTCGCCGTCCTCGGCGCGGAACGTGTGGACGTCGACGAGGCCGATGCCGGGGATCCGCTCGTCGCCCATCTCGTACCAGTGCCCGAGCAGCTGGTAGCCGCCGCAGACGCCGAGGACGAGCTTGCCGTGGTGCGCCGCCTCGTGCAGCGCCTCGCGCTTGGTCTCCACGAGGTCGTGGGCGCACAGGCGCTGGTCACGGTCCTGGCCGCCGCCGAGGTAGAAGAGGTCGTGGGCCCCGGGGTCGATGGTGTCGCCGAGCCCGGCCGCGGTGACCTCGAACCCGATCCCGCGCCACGCGCACCGGCGCTCGAGCAGCAGCAGGTTGCCGCGGTCGGCGTAGATGTTCATCAGGTCCGGATAGAGCGCGCAGATGCGCAGGGTCGCGTCAGGCACGGAGCACCGCCACCTCGCTGCCGACGTGGTCCTCGGTGGCCTCGACGAGCCGCGCCTGGAGGGGCTTGAACCCGAGCGCCGCGCCCTCGGCGTTCAGCCGCTCCACCGTGACGCGCGCGAGGCGGATCCGGTTGTTCTCCACCGACCGCGCGCCGGCGCGGTCGACCCGCTCGCGCAGGCGCTCGAGGACGAAGCCGTCGCCGTCGGCGCGGATCGCGGTCGGCCGGCTGGCGTAGACCACGCCGTCGACCTCGCGCATGTCGGGCGCGACGTCCACCTCGCCCTCGTCGAAGTCCTCGAGCGCGTTGGCGAGCGCCGCGGCGACGAGCCCGCCGCGCTCGAGGTGACGCCGGGCGCAGCGCAGGAAGGCCTCGCGGTCGCGGGCGCCGCCGAGCAGCTGGACGGTCTGCATGGGGGCGATGACGAGGGAGAAACGGTGCCCGAGCGAGAAGTCGCGCGCGTCGGCGACGTGGGTGGGAAGACCGGGGGCACGGCGCTCCAGCGCGGCGAGCAGCGCCGCGTCGACGTCCAGCGCGTGGACCTCGAAGCCGCGGCGGTGCAGGTCGATGGCCACGCGGCCGCTGCCGGCGCCCACGTCGAGGATCGGGCCGCCCGTCTGCGCGGCGAGCTCGCGCCACAGCGGGAGGTCGGCGGTGTACGAGCCGCACTCCACGTCGTGCCAGACCACCCCGTCGTCGGTCGTCACCGCCACGAGGACCCCGCGATCCCGCGGTCGACCAGCACCTCGCGCAGCTCGAGCATCGCCGTGTAGGTGGGGATCGCGAACAGGCGCCCCTCGCCGCCCGAGACCGCCGCGTCGATCGCGTCGGCCAGCTCGGGCTCGACGGTGATGCGGTCCTCGGGCACGCCCGCGTACTTCAGGCGCAGCGCGAGCTCGGGCGCGCGCGTGCCCGCGCACACCGCCCGGCGGACGTGCGGCGCGAGCACCTCGAAGTCGGCGTCCCACACCCACGAGACGTCCTTGCCGTCGGCGGTCCGGTCGTTGAGGACGCCGAGCAGGTCGTGCTCGCCCGGCTCGAGCGCGAGCGTGCGCACGACCTCGTTCGCGCCCGCCGGGTTCTTGACGCGCATGATCGACAGCTCGCGGCCGCCGACCGTCACCGACTCGGCGCGGCCGAACGCGGGCTCGACGGCCTCCAACCCGGCGACGACCTCGTCGAGCGACGCCCCGAGGCTCAGCGCGAGCGCCGCGGCACCCAGCGCGTTGTAGACGTTGTAGAGGCCGGGGAGGGGCAGCTCGACCGCCGCGCGGCCCTCCGGCGTTCGCAGCGTGAAGCGCGCGGAGCGCACGCCCTGCAGCTCGACGTCCTCGGCGGCCACGTGCGGCCGCGGCCGGACGCTGTCGCCGGTCGGGCAGTGGTAGTGGCCGAGGTGGCCGAGCAGGACGGCGTCGTAGACGTATGGGCGCCCGCAGCGGCGGCAGTGCTTGGCGTCGGTGGCGTGGGGGAGGCCGGGCAGTGCGACGGAGGTGTCGTCGACGCCGAAGAAGGTGACCCCGTCGCGGTCGCGACCGAGGTCGGCGATCGCCGGGTCGTCGGCGTTGAGCACGAGGTCGCTCTCGACGCGCGCGAGCAGCGCGGCCCAGCGGTCGGCGATGATCTCGAGCTCGCCGTAGCGGTCGAGCTGGTCGCGGAAGAGGTTGGCGAGGAGGATCGCGCGCGGGCGCAGCTGCGGGACGATCCGGTCGAGCCAGAACTCGTCGACCTCGAAGAGCCCGGCGTCGCCGCGGGCGCCGAGCAGCGCGCTGGCCACGCCGCCCGCCATGTTCGCGCCGGCGCGGTTGTGGACGAGCGTCGTCCCGCGGTGCTCGAGGATCTTCGCGACCATCGCGGCGGTCGTCGTCTTGCCGTTCGTGGCCGAGATCACGCCGCTGCCCTGGGGCAGGCGCGCGGCGAGCGTGCCGATGGCGTCGGGCTCGAGGCGCAGCAGCACCTTCCCTGGCAGGCTCGTGCCGCCGCGGCCGGTCCGCCGCGAAAGGGCCCCCGCGGCGCGGGCGGCCGTGCGGGCCACCGCGAGCCTCATGACGCCGGGGCGAGGACGCGCAGCGCGCCCGGGACGGCACGGATCGTCGCGGGCGTGTGGCCGATCGGGTCGCCGTCGGCGTAGATCCGGAACGGCCGCTCGGAGTCCACGCGCAGCTCGCGCGCCCGGAACAGCTCGGCGCTCGGGTCGTCGAGGTGCGTCCCCTTGAACACCTTCGGGATGCCGCGCAGGTAGTTGAGCTTCGAGGAGTCGAGCGTGAGGACGACGTCGAGCAGCCCGTCCTCCATCGACGCGTCCGGGGCCAGCGCCATCCCGCCCCCGAAGACGCCCGAGTTGCACGCCGCAACGGCGTAGCCCTTCACCGTGCGCTGCTCGCCGTCGTCGGCGGTGAACGAGAAGCGCTCGGCCTTCCAGCCCGCGAGCGTGCGCAGCGCCGAGTAGACGTAGACGAGCTGGCCGCGCACGACCTTCGTGGCGTTGGCCAGGTCCTGGCAGTCGGAGTCGAAGCCGTAGCTGGCGATGCCGAGGAAGGTGCGCCCGTCGACCTCGCCGACGTCGACGGTGAGCGGATCGGCGTGGGCGAGCACCTCGACCGCGCCGACGGGGTCCGACGGGATGCCGAGCTTGCGCGCGAAGTCGTTGCCGCGCCCGCCGGGCAGGACGCCGAGCACGCCCTCGGTGTCGCGCAGGCCGTGCGCGACGGCGCCCGCCAGGCCGTCGCCGCCGAAGGCCACGGCGACGTCGCCCTCGGCCGCGGCGCCCTTGGCCAGCTCGATCGCGTGGTCGATCGAGACGGTCAGCTCGATGCGGTAGGCGAGGTCGTGGCGGCTCAGCGCCCGCTCGATCTCGGGGAGCCCCTTCGCCGTGCGCCCGCCGCCGGCGTTCGGATTGACGATGAGGCAGAGCCGTCGCACGGGTCGTTAGGAAAGCAGCAGCTCGGCCAGCGTGGGGGCGACGGCGACGAGTCCGCCCGGCGCCTCGTCGGCCGCTTCCGTGCCCTCGTCCCTGGCGGCCGCCCTCGCCCGGGCCCGCTCGGTGGCGGCGAGCGCGTCGCGCGCCTCCTCTTCGTCCGTCGCGCCGGTGAGGACCACGGCGGCGTCGAGGCCCGCGGCCTTCGCGCCGGCGACGTCCGCGTCGAGCCGGTCGCCGACGACCAGCGCCCGGACCTCGTCACCGGCGCGCTCGCGCCGCGAGGAATCGCCTCCGAGCCTGTCCAGCGCCGTGAGGAAGAGCTGCGGCTCGGGCTTGCCGACCGTCCACGCCGTCCGGCCCGTGGCGGCCTCGACCGCGGCGAGCACCGCGCCGGTCGCGGGCCAGGGGCCGTCCGGCATCGGGAAGGTCGCGTCGCGGCCCGCGCCCACGAGGTCGGCGCCGCGCAGGACGGCCTGCGTCGCCTCCCGCAGCTCGTCGTAGCCGAAGCGGTCGTGGCCGGCGACGACGACGACCTCGGCCCGCGTCGCGAAGGCGGTGTGGTTGACGACTTTGAGCCCGGCGTCGGCGACGTGCCCGTGGACGACCTCCGACCCGATCACGTACGCGGTGCGGCCGCTGTGTCGCTGGTTGAGCACGTGCTGCAGCGCGCCGCCGACGGTGACGACCTCCTCGACGGCCGCCTTGAAGCCGAGCCGCCACAGCTTGCGCACGAAGTCCTCGGGCGCGTGGCGCCCGTCGTTGGTGACGAACCCGACGGCCTTGCCCGCCGCCCGGACCGCGTCGACGGCCGCGACCGCGCCGGGCGTCGGCTCGTCGCCGACCCAGACGCATCCGTCGAGGTCGAGCAGCAGCACGTCGTAGGAGGAGGCGAGCGGGGTGAGCAGCACCGCGCCCAACGCTAGTCCCCTAAGCTGCCGCGCCGATGCTCCGCCGACTGCTTCCCGCGCTTCTCGCCTGCTTCGCCCTCGCCCTGGCCGCCTGCGGCGACGACGAGGAGACGGTCGGCGACCGCCCCACGACCGAGGGCCTCCAGTCCGAGACCAGCGGCACCGTCACGGGCGCCGAGGAGGAGCCGAAGCCGGTCGAGCCCGCCTCCGGCTGCCGCAAGGTCAAGGAGCCGAAGCCGAAGAGCGCGAAGCTCGAGAAGCCGAAGGACCGCCTCGACGCGGGCAAGACGTGGATCGCCGTGATGAAGACCAGCTGCGGCACGCTCGAGATCACGCTCGACGTCAAGGAGAACCCGAAGACGGCGTCGTCGTTCGCCCACATGGTCCGCGAGGGCTTCTACGACAACCTCCTCTTCCACCGCGTCGTCCCCGGCTTCGTCGTCCAGGGCGGCGACCCGAAGGGGACGGGCCAGGGCGGCCCGGGCTACAGCGTCGTCGAGGCCCCGCCGCGCAGCGAGAAGTACAAGCCGGGGACGGTGGCGATGGCCAAGACCGAGCTCGAGGACCCCGGCACGTCGGGCAGCCAGTTCTTCATCGTGACCGGGACGGACATCCCGCTCGAGCCGCTCTACGCCGTCGTCGGGCGCGTGACGAAGGGCGACAAGGTCGTCGACCTGCTCGCCAACGTCCCCAACGACCCGGCCGACAACCGGCCGACCGAGCCGGTCGTCATCGAGAAGGTCACGCTGCGCAGCGAGTAGCTAGTCGCGGCCGGGCGCGAAGCGGCGCGCGCCGACCGCCAGGGCCGCCCAGCCCGGGATCTCGGCGTGCTCGGTCCACGGCTGCCGGCCCTCCAGCAGGCCGCGGACGTGGACGGCGGCCAGGAGCCACCCGCCCGTCTCGGTGGCGCGGAACCACCCCCGGCCCTGCTCGGGGTCTCGCCCGGCGCGGAAGCCCTCGACGCCGTAGCCGATCGCCAGGGCGCCGAGGCAGCGGCCGAAGTAGAGGCCGACGTCGGTCTGGGGCTCGGAGCCCCACCGGAACACCTTCGACCAGCCGTATGGGTCGAGGAACAGCGACAGCCCGAACGCGGTCTGTACGACGGCTGCGCTCGTCGCGAACCGGCGCGAGGCGGCGAGGTCGTCTGCCACGTCAGCCTCCTCCGCGTGCGGCTCGCGCCTTCTCCTGCGCCTTCGCCTGCCGCCGTCTTCCGACGAGGGCGAGCACGCCGAGGATGGCGATGACCACGACGATGCCTAGTAGCAGGCCGCCGATCGTGCCCACGCCGCCGAAGGGCAGCGCGATGAGCTTCGCGAGGCCGAAGCCGACGGCGAGCAGCACGACGACGAGCGCGATGATCAGCAGGAAGCCGCGGATCTTCTGCGAGCGCGGCGCGCCCTGGGGCGGCGCGAGCAGGCCCATGACCCGGAGCAGGAAGAGCTGGCGGTTCGAGGGCGGCGCCTGGCCGAGGCGCTCGACGGCCTGCTTGAGGTCGTCGGGCCGGCGCTCGGCCAGCGCGAGCGAGGCGTCGGCCATCCGCCGCAGCGCCATGCGCTCCTGCGGCCGGGCCGCGGCGATCGCCCGCTTGAAGTGCTCGCGTGCCTTGGCGGCGTCGTAGCGCTCGGCGGCCCGGGCGCCGAGGATCGCCTGCGCCGCGGCCTTGTTCTTCTGCTCGCCGGCGAGCTGCTCGTCGGAGCGCTGCTCGAGGTCCTGCATGGCGGCCAGCGCGCTGCGCTGCTCGACCCTGATCTGTCGCTGCTTCGGAGGCACGGCCGCCAGTGTACGCTCGCGGCCCATGGCCCGATTCGCTGCGTTGCTCTGTGTTCTGGCCCTGTTCGCGCCCGGGGCGGCGTTCGCCCAGGGCGGCGGGGCGTTCGATCCCATCCCGCCGGCGCCGCCGGAGCAGCCCGCGCCGGCCGAGGCGCCCGAGGAGGAGGACGACGACGGACTGAACTCGACGCAGCAGCTGCTGATCGCGCTGTCGGGCTTCGTGCTGCTGTTCGGCATCGGCTGGGCGATCGTGCGCGACGCCCGCGGGGCCGCGCCGGTGGAGTCGCGCCGGGGCCCGGCGAGCGACGGCGAGGGCCCGCGGCCGAAGGGCAGCCGCACGCCGGCCGGCGTCCGTCACCGGACGAACCGGGCCAAGGCGAAGGCCGCGCGCCAGGCGCGCAAGAAGTCGCGCAAGCGCTGACTCGCGGTCGCACCGTCATCCGGCGCGGCCTCGTGACGCATGCCACCCGAGTCGCCTGCGATCCTTTGCGGCGTGGACCGCCCCAGGATGCTCGTTTGTGAGGACGCGATCGGCTACCGGATGCTCATCCGGCGCTGGCTCGAGGACGCGGGCGTCGAGGTCGTGGGGGAGGCGCCGACGTGGCCCGAGGCCGAGCGGCTCGCCTCCGAGCTGCAGCCCGACGCCGTGGTCGCCGACCTCTGGATGCCCACGCTCGACGTCGACGCGCTCACGCGCCTGCGCGACCTCGCGCCGGAAGCCGCGATCGTCAGCCTGAGCGGGCTGAGCGTCGAGGAGGCCGAGCGCCTCGTGGGGGAGACGGGCGTCGTCGACCTCTTCCTCTCCAAGCGCCAGCCGCCGGCCGAGATCGTCGAGTCCCTGCGCGACTTCGTGCGCGAGAGGATGGGCGCCGAGCAGTCCTAGTGGATCGGCGTCGTCACGCGCTCGACGCCTGACAGCTCGAAGACCCAGTAGTCCTGGCCCATGACGGGCACGGACACGTTGTAGACCGGCACGTTGCCGATCCGCCCCTCGAAGGTCCCGTGGTGGGCGTGGCCGTGGACGACGAGGTCGGGCTCGTGCTCGAGGATCGGCGCGGCGAGGCGGTCGGTGCCGAGGTAGGTCCAGATCGGCTCGGGCTCGCCGACGAGGGTCTCGGACGTCGGCGCGTAGTGCAGCAGCCCGATGCGGACGGCGCACTGGGCGATCTCGCGCAGCCCGCGGTCGAGCGCGGCGGCCTCCTCGCCGGCCTCCGCGTAGATCCCTCGCAGCGACGGCTCGCCGAAGTCGGGCAGGTGCGAGCCGGGGAAGCCGCCGACGAAGCCCTTCACGCCGGCGACGCCGACCTCCACGCCCGCGACCTCGACGACCGCGTGGGCGCGCTCGAGCACCTGGATCCCCGCGTCGGCCCAGATCGGCAGGCAGTCCTCGACCTGGTTGCAGTGCCAGTCGTGGTTGCCCAGCACGGCGAGGATCGGCATGTCCAGCGGGCCGCAGGCCTCGGCGAGGACCTCGGCCTGCTCGGGCTGGCCGTGCGTCGTCAGGTCGCCCGCGAGCAGCAGCAGGTCGGCCTTGTCGTCGAGCCCCTCGAAGGCCTTGATCGCGTGCTCGCGCTGCGCGGGGCGGCAGTGCATGTCGCCGGCCGCGGCGATGCGGACCGTGTTCGGCATGTGCGCCCCTTACCCCGATCGGGGTACATCCCCGACATATGGACCTCAACGCCGCCGAGTTCCGCCAGATCGTCGAGTCCCTGCGCAAGGTCATCGTGGTGCTGCGCGACCTCGACGTCCGCTACGCGCTGGCCGGCAGCGTCGCGTCCTGGGCGCGCGGCGGGCCGGAGACGGTGAACGACCTCGACCTGATCGTCGCGCGCGACGACGCCGACCGTGCGTTCGAGGCGCTCAAGGACGCCGGCTTCGAGGGCGAGGTGCCGCCGGAGGGCTGGCTCTACAAGCTCAAGGACGGCGACGTGGAGATCGACCTCATCTTCAAGGTCACCGGCGTCGAGCACGTCGAGGACATCATCGAGCGCAGCGAGGTCATGCGCGTCGCCTCGCTCGACTGCCCGGTCGCCCGGGTCGAGGACCACCTGACGCCGAAGCTGCTCGCCTTCAACGAGCACTACCTCGACTACACCGGCGCGCTGCGCGTCGCGCGGGCGCTGCGCGAGCAGGTCGACTGGGACCAGCTGCGCGAGCGAACGTGCCACTCGCCCTACGCGCGCGGGTTCTTCGCGCTGCTCGAGGCGCTCGACGTGATCCCCGGCGAGGACGGGGAGCGGCCGGGCAAGGCGGGCCCCTCCGACGAGGAGAGGCCCGGCCCGCAGATCAGAGTGGTGTCCTAGCCCTTCGGCTCCTCGCCGACCGACTGCGCGCCCTCGCGGGCGGCCTTGGCCTGCGCGAGCTGACGGTTGACGTGGTCCCAGTCGAGGTTGCGGAAGAAGGCCTCGACGTACTCGCCGCGGCCGTCGGGCGTGGCGCCGAAGTCGGCGGCGTACGCGTGCTCGTACACGTCGAGCGCAAGCACCGGGACCATGTTGTAGACGGCCCACAGGTTCTGCGTGTCGAGCATGTAGTTGAAGAGCGACCCGTCGTTGAGGTCGTAGCCGAGCATGACCCAGCCGCGCGCGGCCTTCGCCTGCTTGCGGATGGCCTGCTTCCACATCTCGACGCCGCCGGGGTACTCGTTCTCGAGCTCGTCGGCGATCGCGCCCTGCGGGTCCTCGCCGCCCTCGCCGCCGAGGTGGCCGAAGTAGAGGTCGTGGTTCTTGAAGCCGAGCAGCGCGAACGTGTAGTTGTCGGTCGCCAGCGCGCGGATCTCGGAGTAGACCTGGTTGCCCTCGGCCGAGGCGTAGTCGATCTCCTTGAGCTTGCCGCGAATCTCGTTCGTCTTCTTCACGTAGCCCTGGTAGAGCTTGTAGTGGTCCTCCATGGTCTTCTTGGAGATCCCATCCAGGTCCTTGTGGAGCGACGGGAAGTCGCGAGCGACGATCTCATCCCACGGCATGCATTTCCTCCTGTAGTCGGTCTCTTCGAACGCTACCCTGCCGCCGCTGATGCGAACGTACGACCATCGGACGTTCACGGCAGAGGGTCTCGCGGGCACGCGCGAGCGTTCGATCTCCGTCTGCCTGCCGGCCCGCAACGAGGCGGCGACGATCGGTCCGATCCTCGAGATCCTGCTCCCGCTCCGCGCCCGCGGGGCGATCGACCAGGTGGTCGTCGTCGACGACTCGACCGACGGCACGGGGGAGATCGCCGAGCGTCTCGGGGCCGAGGTGCACCGGCAGTCGGACCTCCTGCGCGAGTACGGGCCGGTGCGCGGCAAGGGCGACGCGATGTGGCGCGCCCTCTCGGTCCTGACCGGCGACGTCGTCTGCTACCTCGACGCCGACTCCGAGGACTTCGGCGAGCACTTCGCCGTCGGGCTCGTCGGGCCGCTCGCGCGTGGCGAGGACGTCCGCTTCGTCAAGGGCTTCTACCGGCGCCCGTGGAAGTCCGGCGACCGCGTCGCCTCGCACGGCGGCGGACGCGTCACCGAGCTGCTGGCGCGACCGCTGCTCGAGCGCTTCTATCCCGAGCTCGCGCGGTTCCACCAGCCGCTGGCCGGGGAGATCGCCGTGCGCCGCGACCTGCTCATGCGGCTGCCGTTCGCGACGGGCTACGCCGTCGACATGGCGCTGCTGATCGACGCGTGGCGGATCGTCGGGATGGCGGGGATGGCGCAGGTCGACCTCGTCGTGCGCCAGAACCAGCACCAGCCGCTGGCCGACCTCGCGCCGATGGCCGCGGAGGTCCTGGCGGCGGTGACGAGCCGGCTGGAGCGCGACGGCCTGGTGCTGCCCTCGGCGGGCGCGACGGCGCTGGTCGAGCGGCCGCCGATGGCCACGCTGGCGGCGCAGCCGATGCTGGCCGAGTGACGCACGTCACACGCTGCTGACCGGCGGTCCGGACCCACTACACTTTCTGAAGCCGGCGGTAGGAGGGGGCCACGGCCTCCCCCGCAGCCTCCGTAGGCTCGCGCCAGGTCCCGCCCCCGGACCGAATCCCGCGACGCGAGCCCCTCCGCCGGCCCCCTCGTGATGCTCCGCCTTCGCACACCCATGTCGCTGCACGCGCGCTCAGACGACCAGCTGGTCGCGGCATTCCGCGACGGGCGCGAGGACGCCTTCGCGGTGATCGCCGAGCGCTATCGCGAGCGGCTCGTCGCCTACGCGCGCCACATGCTGCGCGCGCGGGGGCAGGCGGCGGCCGAGGACGTCGTGCAGGACGTGCTCATCCGCGCCTACCGCGCGCTGCGCGCCGACTCGCGGCCGATGGCGCTGCGGGCCTGGCTGTACCGCATCGCGCACAACCGCTGCCTCGACGAGCTGCGAGGGGAGCGACCGAGCGCCGAGCTGCTCGACGAGGAGCTGCCGGGCGCGTCCTCCACCGATCCCGTCGTCGCGTTCGGCCGGCGCGAGCGGCTGCGCGAGCTCGTGGGCGACATCCGGTCGCTGCCCGACCAGCAGCGCTCCGCGCTCGTCATCCGCGAGCTCGACGGGCTGTCCTACGCCGAGCTGGCCGAGGCGCTCGACACGACCGTG
This sequence comes from Solirubrobacteraceae bacterium, assembly GCA_036388715.1. Lineage (GTDB taxonomy): Bacteria > Actinomycetota > Thermoleophilia > Solirubrobacterales > Solirubrobacteraceae > CADCVT01. The sequence continues at coordinate 12,386 of DASVRH010000411.1, forward strand.
CCGGCGATCAAGTCGCTGCTCGTCCGCGCGCGCATGAACCTGGCCGAGGCGGCCGGGGCGCGCGAGGCCCTGTCAGACGCTCAGACCGGCGACAGCGCGCGGCGGACCAGCGTCGCGATCGCGTCCGCGTAGCCGAACTCCTCGAACAGGACGCGCGCCTTGAACGTCCGGTCGAGCAGGTCGCGCATCACGTACGCGGTCGTCTCGAGGTTGAGGTCGGCGTCGATCTCGCCCTTGTTCTGCAGCTTGGCGAGGAAGGCCTCGAGCTGGACGCGCCACGGGGCGGTCAGCGCGAGCCACTCGTCGAACTTCTCGGCGAGCTCGTAGCCGCGGTTGGCGATGGGGAGGACGTCGGCGAACTGCTCCGCCGCCTCCTGCACGGCCTCTTGCAGCGCCGAGACGGCGCTCTCGAGGTCGTGGTCCTCCGACGTCACCCGCGCGGTCGCCTCGCCAAGGGCCTGGCTCAGCTCCAGCGCGAGGGCGCCGGGCAGCGACTCCTTCGACGGGAAGTACAGATAGAACGTTCCCTGGGCCACGTTCGCCCGGCTCGCGATGCTCGAAACCGTCGTCCGCTCGTAGCCGTTCTCCGCGAGAACCTCCCGCGCAGCCGCGAGCAGTTGCTCCCGGCGGCCGCCTGAGGCCTCGGTCTGGGCTGTCGACATGGCGTCAACCGTACCTGGACACGTGCATGGATCGCCAGTCCTGCGGTAATCACCTCTCCATGGCCGTTGATCCTCAGGCACGCCTCGACACGCTCCTGGAGCGGGGCGAGGACCAGGGCTGCGTCAATCTCTCGGAGCTCTCGACCGTCGTCGGGCAGCTCGATCTCGACGACGACGAGGTCGGCGAGCTGCACAACCGGCTCGACGAGCTGGGCATCGCCGTCACCGACGACTGCGGCCGGGCGGGCGTCGCGACGACCACGCTGACGCCGTCCGACCTCTCGACCTCGACCACCGACGCGCTGCAGCTCTTCCTCAACGAGCTCGGGCGCTATCCGCTGCTCACCGCGGCGGACGAGATCGAGCTGGCGAAGCGCATCGAGCGCGGCGACCTCGCCGCCAAGGAGCGCATGATCCTCTCGAACCTGCGCCTCGTCGTCTCGATCGCGAAGAAGTACCAGGGCGCCGACCTGCCGCTGCTCGACCTGATCCAGGAGGGCATCTTCGGGCTGGTCCGCGCGGCCGAGAAGTTCGACTGGCGCAAGGGCTACAAGTTCTCGACGTACGCGACCTTCTGGATCCGCCAGGCGATCCAGCGCGGGATCGAGACGAAGGCCCGCACGATCCGCATCCCGATCCACGTCGGCCAGCGCGAGCGCAAGATCGCCAAGGCCGAGCGCGAGCTGACGACCCGCCTGGGCCGGGCGCCGACCGACGAGGAGATCGCCGCCGAGGCCGAGCTGACGATCGAGCACGTGCAGGACGCGCGCGATGCGGCCCGGACGATCACGTCCCTGGACCGCCCCGTCGGCGAGGAGGGCGAGACCGCCTTCGGCGACCTGTTGCCCGCCGACGGCCCGCTGCCCGAGGAGGAGGTCCACATCTCGCTGCGCGAGGAGGCGCTGCGCCGCGCGGTCGAGCGGCTCCCCGAGGTCGAGCAGCAGGTGGTCAAGCTGCGCTACGGGATCAACGGCGGCGGCGCGCCGACGCCCCTGCGCGAGACCGCCGAGCGGGTGGGCATGACGCCGGCGGAGGTCCGCCGGGTCGAGTCCGCCGCCCTGCAGCGCCTGTCGCTCGAGCGCGAGCTCGAGGCGATCCACGAAGCTGCCTGAGGTCCGCCTCGGCCTCTGCGGCTTCACGATCGGGGCCGGCGCGTACTTCCGCGAGTTCCGCGTCGTCGAGGTCCAGCAGACCTTCTACTCCCCGCCGCGCGACCCGACGCTCCAGCGGTGGCGGCGGATGGCGCCCTCCGGGTTCGAGTTCACACTGAAGGCGTGGCAGCTGGTCACGCACGAGGGCTCGTCGCCGACGTACCGCCGGCTGCGGGAGCCGTTGACCTCAGCGGAGCGGGCGGAGGCCGGGTCGTTCCGCCTGACGCCGACGGTGCTGCGGGGGTGGGAGCGGACGCTCGAGTGCGCACGGCTGCTGCGGGCGACGGCGATCCTGCTCCAGTGCCCGCGGTCCTTCCGGCCGACGGAGGAGAACGTCGCCCGGCTGCGGGCGTTCTGCGCCGAGGTCGAGAGGCCGGAGGGGGTGCGGCTGCTGTGGGAGCCGCGGGGGCCGTGGCCGGCCGACGTGGTGCGAGACCTCTGCGCCGACGCCGGCCTCGTCCACGTCGTCGACCCCTTCGTCGACGCGACCGTCACGCCGGAGCAGGCCTACTTCCGCCTCCACGGCGTCACCGGCGCCCGCCACGTCTACACCGACGAGGAGCTCGAGCGGCTGCGCGAGCTCGTGTCGGAACTGCCAGGCGGCGCAACGCCCTACGTCATGTTCAACAACATTCCACGCGTGGGGGACGTGCGCCGGTTCCGCGCTCTGCTTGGCTGAGGGGCATGGCCCAGCTGGACCCCCTCGACCTCCTCCGCGACCTCGCCGGCCCGCAGGCCACCTTCCGCGAGCACCAGCTCGAGGCGATCGAGGACCTCGTGGAGCGGCGGCGGCGCGTGCTGTGCGTGCAGCGGACGGGGTGGGGGAAGTCGGCGGTCTACTTCATCGCCACGGCGCTGCTGAGGGCGGAGGGAGCGGGCCCGACGCTGCTGGTCAGCCCGCTCCTGGCGCTCATGCGCAACCAGATCGAGGCGGCCGAGCGGCTCGGGATCCGGGCGGTCACGATCAACTCGACGAACCGCGACGACTGGGCCGCGGTGCGCGGCGAGCTCGAGCGCGACGCCGTCGACCTGCTGCTCATCAGCCCGGAGCGGCTGAACAACCCCGAGTTCCGCGAGACGATGCTCCCGCTCTTCATGGAGCGCGTCGGCCTGCTGGTCGTCGACGAGGCGCACTGCGTCTCGGACTGGGGGCACGACTTCCGCCCGGACTACCGCCGCATCCGCGACGTCCTGGCCGGTTTGGCCGACGACGTCGCCGTCCTCTGCACGACGGCGACCGCGAACGACCGCGTCGTCGCCGACGTCACCGAGCAGCTGCGCACCGGCGCCCATCGCGACGACCAGCTGATCGTCTACCGCGGCGCGCTGGCGCGGCAGAGCCTGCGGCTCGAGGTCGCGATCCTGCCCGAGCCCGCCGCGCGGCTGGCGTGGCTGGCCACGTGGCTGCCCCAGCTCCCCGGCTCGGGGATCGTCTACTGCCTCACCAAGCGCGACACGGAGACGGTGGCGGAGTGGCTGCGCGGGGAGGGGATCAGCGCGATCGCGTACTCCGGCGAGGTGGCCGACGAGGAGCGGATCGAGGCCGAGCGCCGGCTGCTGGCCAACGACGTCAAGGCGGTCGTCGCCACCAGCGCGCTCGGCATGGGCTACGACAAGCCGGACCTCGGCTTCGTCGTCCACTACCAGGCGCCGTCCTCGGCGATCGCCTACTACCAGCAGGTCGGCCGCGCCGGCCGCGGCGTCGACGAGGCGCACGTCGTGCTGCTGCGCGGCGCCGAGGACAAGCGCATCCAGGACTTCTTCATCGAGACCGCGTTCCCGCCGCGCCAGCTCGCCGAGCGAGTGCTCGCCGCCCTCCCGGCGTCCGTGCCCACCCTCCAGACCGACGTCAACCTCGGCCGCGGGCGGATCGAGGCGATGCTGAAGGTCCTCGACGTCGAGGGCGCGGTGCGGCGCGACCGCTCGACGTGGGAGGCGACCGGGCAGCCGTGGGAGTACGACGCGGAGCGCTACGAGCAGGTCACCGCGCTGCGCCGCGCCGAGCAGCAGGCGATGCTCGACTACGGCTCGGACGGCCGCTGCCTGATGGTCAAGCTGCTGACCGAGCTCGACGACCCGTCGCCCGAGCCCTGCGGGCGCTGCTCGGTCTGCGCCGGCCCGCGGTTCGACGCGCCGCTCGATCCCGACCTCGTGACGCGCGCCCGCCGCCTGCTCCGCTCGCGCCCGGTCCCGCTCACCGTGCGAAGGCAGACGCCGAAGACGGCGGACGCCCCGGGCAAGCGGCTCGGGCCCGAGCTGCTGATGGAGGAGGGGAGGGCGCTCAGCCGCGCGGGCGACGGCGCGTGGGACGACCTGATCGCCGAGGGCCGCCGGGCGGGGCGCTTCGACGACGCGCTGGTCGAGGGCCTCGCGGAGATGATCGAGCGATGGCGGCCGGCGCCCGCACCCACGTGGTTGACGGCGGTGCCGTCGCGGAGCGCCCCGGTGGCCGACCTCGCGCGGCGGCTCGCGGCGCGGCTCGGGATCGAGCACGTGGAGGTGCTCGACCGCGTCGGCGACAACCCGCCCCAGCGCGAGATGGCGAACTCCTCGCAGCAGGTCGCGAACGTCCGCGGCGAGTTCCGCGTCACGGCCGCGCCGCCGCCCGGGCCCGGCCTGCTCGTCGACGACGTGCGCTACAGCGGCTGGACCCTCACGACCGTCGGCGCGCAGCTGCGTCAGAAGGGCGGCGGGCCGCTCTTCCCGGTCGTGCTCGCCCTCGCCGGGGCGTGACCCCTCGTACGCTGGAGTGCGTGGACGTCGAGATCTGGTCGGACATCGCCTGCCCGTGGTGCTACGTGGGCAAGCGGCGCTTCGAGCGCGCGCTCGAGGCGTACCCCGGGCGGGACGCGGTCGCGATCACCTGGCGCAGCTTCGAGCTCGACCCGGCGGCGCCGCCCGAGCGCCCCGGGTCGCACGCCGAGCACGTGGCGCGCAAGTACGGTCGCCCGCTCGAGCAGGTCCGGGCGATGCACGAGGAGATGACGCGCACGGCGGCCGCCGAGGGCGTCGAGTTCCGCTTCGACCTCGTCCGCGGCGGCAGCACCTTCGACGCCCACCGGATCCTCCAGCTCGCCGCGGCGCTCGGCGTCCAGGACGCGGCGAAGGAGCGCCTCCTGCGCGCCCGTCACGCCGAGGGCGAGCTGCTGAGCGACCACGAGACGCTCGTGCGCCTGGCCGCCGAGGTCGGCATCCCCGAGCAGGAGGCCCGCGAGACGCTCGCCACCGACCGCTTCGCCGACACGGTGCGCGAGGACGAGCGGACCGCCGCCGCGCTCGACATCCACGCCGTCCCGTTCTTCGTCGTCGACCGGCGGATGGCCGTCTCCGGGGCCCAGCAGCCCGAGCTCTTCCTGAAGATGCTCGAGCGGGCGCAGCCCGCCGCGCGCTAGACCTCCTTCGGGATCTTCCCCGTCCAGCGCAGGACCGCGCACATGCACCGGTGCGCCGGGTCGGAGGTCGGGCCGAACATGTTCGGGCAGCCGCCCGGGATCACCCGCATGCCCTGCGCGCGCCCGCGCTCGACGGCCTCGTCGGAGAGGCTGCCGGGGCCGAGCCCGCGGTGCAGCCACACGCGCGGCACGCCCGCGGCGGCGCACTCGTCCACGATGCCGGCGCTCGCCTCCGGCGGCGTGACGACGACGACGCCGTCGACCGGTCCGGGGAGATCCGCCACCGACGCGTAGCACCGGTCTCCCTCGACCTCGCCGGCGTGCGGATTCACCGCGAAGACGTCGTGTCCGTGATCGCGCAGCCGGCGGTAGATCAGGTTCGCCGGCTGCTTCGGGTCGCGGGAGACGCCGGCCACGGCGATCCGGCGCTGCGCAAGGAACTCGTCTGCCGCTTCGCGAAGGGTGCTCATGACATGAGTGTCGACTCCTCGGGCGATCCCGCCATCCGTGAGAACGTGCAGCCCTTGTCCGGGATCGGCACGCTGCGCGAAGGACCGCTCCACGCGGCGCTGAAGGACCTCTACGGCCGCCCCGGCGACCGCGCCGAGGTGAAGGTCGGGCGCTTCGTGATCGACCTCGTCCGCGCCGACGGCGAGCTGGTCGAGTTCCAGACCGGCTCGTTCTCGCCGCTCGGCCCGAAGCTGGACGCCCTGCTCGACGAGCACCGGATCCGCATCGTGCACCCGGTCGCGGCCGAGCGGCGGATCGTCCGCGTCGACCAGCACGGCGAGGTCGTGGGCGCGCGGCGCTCGCCGCGGAAGGGCCGCTCGCTGGCCATCTTCGAGCGCCTCGTGAGCTTCCCGTCGCTGCTCGCGCACCCGAACCTCGCGATCGAGGTGCTGCTGTGCCGCGAGGACCACGTGCGCGCGCCCGAGCCCAAGCGCGGACGGCGCTTCCTGCGCGACCCCGGCGAGCGCCATCTGCGCGAGGTGCTCGACCGGATCGTGCTCGAGAAGCCGGCCGACGCGCTCGCGCTCGTGGCGCCGCCGGCCGAGGCGTTCACCAACCGCGACCTGGCGACCGCCCTCGGGTGCGACCTGCGCCTCGCCGAGCGCGCGACGTACTGCCTGCGCCACCTGGGGGTCATCGAGGCGAGCGGGAAGCGCGGGCGGGCGGCGTTGTTCACGATGGCCTAGTGCCGCGCCGCTTCATCCGCGTCGAACCTGCCGAGGCGCTGCGCGACGGGTTCGATCGCATCCGCCGCGAGGCGGGCGTTCCGGAGGCCTTCTCGCTCGAGGCCGAGCGGGAGGCCGCGGCGGCCGCCGTCCAGCCCCCCCGGGGCGAGCGGGTCGACCTGCCCTTCGTCACGATCGACCCGCCCGGCTCGCGCGACCTCGACCAGGCGCTGCACATCGAGCGCCGCGGCGAGGGCCACCGGGTCAGCTACGCGATCGCCGACGTCGGGGCGTTCGTCCGCCCGGGCAGCGCGCTCGACCGCGAGACCCACGCGCGCGGCGTCACCGTCTACGCGCCGGACCGCCGGACGCCGCTGCACCCGCCGGTGCTCTCCGAAGGCGCCGCCAGCCTCCTGCCCGGCGAGTGGCGGCCGGCCGTGCTGTGGACGCTCGACCTCGACGGCGCCGGCGAGCTGGCCGAGGCCGCGGTCCGCCGCGTGCAGGTCCGCAGCGCCGCGCAGCACACCTACGCCGACGTCCCGCCCGAGGTGGCCGAGCCGCTGCGCGAGGTCGGCGAGCGGCGCCTGGCGCTCGAGCGGGCGCGCGGCGGCGTGCGCCTCGAGCTGCCCGAGCAGGAGGTCGTGCGCGCCGGCGACGGCTGGGCGACCACCTACCGCGTGCCGCTGGAGACCGAGGAGCACAACGCGCAGGTCTCGCTGCTGACCGGGATGGCCGCGGCCCAGCTCATGCTGCGCGCGGGGGTCGGCATCCTGCGCACGCAGCCGGCGCCGGAGGAGAAGGGCCTGCGGCGGCTGCGGCACGTCGCCGAGGCGCTCGGGGTGCCGTGGGTCGAGCCCTACGCGGAGATGATCCGCTCGCTCGACCCGGCGAACCCGGCGCACGCGGCGGTCCTCCAGGAGGCGACGGGCGTGGGCCACGGCGCGGCGTACACGGCCTTCGACGGCGCCCCGCCCGCCGACGCCATGCACTTCGCGATCGCCGCGCCGTACGCGCACGCGACGGCGCCGCTGCGCCGCCTCCAGGACCGCTACGTCCTCGCGATCTGCCTGGCGACGTCGGCCCGCGAGCCGGTGCCCGACCACGTCCACGCGGCACTGCCCTCGCTGCCCGTGGCGATGGCGGCGGCGACGAGGCGGGCGCGGGCGGTCGAGCGCGGGGTCGTCGACCTCGTCGAGGCGGTGCTGCTCGAGGGCCGCGAGGGCGAGCGCTTCGAGGGCCTCGTGATCGACGACGAGGTCGTCCAGCTGCGCGACCCCGCCGTCCGCGGGCGGATCGAAGGGCGCTACCCGGAGCCGGGGACGCCGGTCACCGTGCGCCTGGTCCGCGCCGACCCGGCGGCCCGCGCGGTGGCCTTCGCCGTGGAGTAGCCCTACCGAGGGGCAACCGGGCACTTACCGGGCCCCGGTGGTCTACCGCCCATGCAGACCACCGATCACCCGCCGGCCGCTCGCCGCGTCGAGACGCTCGTCGTCGGCGCCGGCCAGGCCGGGCTGGCCCTGAGCCACGAGCTGACGCTGCGCGGGCGCGACCACGTGGTCCTCGAGCGCGGCCGCATCGGCGAGCGCTGGCGCAGCGAGCGCTGGGACTCCCTGGCCCTCCTGACCCCGAACTGGCTGAACGGGCTGCCCGGAGCAGCCGAGCTCCCCGATCGCGACGGCTTCCTCGCCCGCGACGAGCTCGTCGCGCACCTCGAGCGCTACGCGCGGTCGTTCGGCGCGCCGGTGGTCGAGGGCGTCACGGTGCTCTCCGTCACGCCGGGCTTCGAGGTGGAGACCGACGCCGGGACGTGGTGCGCGGACAACGTCGTCGTGGCCAGCGGCGCGTGCGACGTCCCGGCGATCCCGGCGTGCGGCGCCGCGGCGCCCGTCGCCGCGTTCCACGCGTCGGCCTACCGCAACCCGGAGGAGCTGCCCGACGGCGCCGTCCTGGTCGTCGGCGCGGGCCCGAGCGGCCAGCAGATCGCGCTCGAGCTGAGCCGCGCCGGTCGCGACGTCGTGCTGTCGGCCGGGCGGCACACGCGGATCCCGCGGCGCTACCGCGGCCGCGACGCCTTCGCCTGGCTCAACGCGCTGGGCCACTTCGCGAAGACCATCGACCAGATGTCCGATCCCGTCGCCGCGCGGCGCGCGGCGAGCTTCCCGCTCGACGGGCGCGGCGGCGGCGAGGACCTCGACCTCGGCGTGCTCGAGCGCGCCGGCGTGCGCCTGACCGGGCGGCTGACCGGCTTCGCCGGGCGGCACGCGCTGTTCGCCGACGACCTCGTCGAGAACGCCCGCGCCGCCGACGCCTCGATGCGCAGGACGCTCGCGAGGATCGACGCCGTCGCGGGCGGCCCCGCGGAGCACGTCGCCGACGTCGAGCTCGAGCCGGGCCCGCGCTCGCTCGACCTCTCCGGCGAGGGGTTCGGCTCGATCGTCTGGGCGACCGGCTACCGGCGCACCTACCCGTGGCTGCACGCCGACGTGCTCGACCCCCACGGCGAGATCGAGCATCACCGCGGCGTGACCGACGAGCCCGGTCTGTACGCCCTCGGACTGCGCTTCCTCCACCGCCGCGACTCCCACTTCCTGGGGGGCGTGGGGAGGGACGCGACCTACATCGCCGAGCACATCGCCGCGCGCGGGTGGGCGCGGACGATGGAGGAGAGGGACGCCCTCGCGCTCGCCGCGTGGGGGAGGATCCTTCGGGCGAGGGGCCCCGCCGGCGGCACGGCGGCGGCCGGCGGCCCTAGGCGCGCGGCTTGGCGGCCTGGAGGGCGGCCTCGGCCTCCCTCACCACCGCGGCGCCGTCCCCGTCCGGGAAGCCGGCGAGGGCGGTGGCGAGGGGCTCGGCCGTTCCCCGAAGCTCGCTGAGGGCGTGCGCGGCGCGCAGCTCCGGCAGCCGCGCGCCCCTGGAGCGAGCGCCCTCCAGCGCGCGCTCGACCTCGTCCTCGTCGCCGCGGGCGCAGCCGCGGATCCGCAGGAGGTCGGCCTCGTAGACGCGCTCGCCCTCGGGCCCGGCGAGCGGCAGCGCCTCGTCGGCCAGGCGCAGCGCGTCGTCCGGCGCGTCCGCGCGCAGGCAGGCGTCTCCCAGCGCGGCGAGGAAGTGCGAGCGGCTGGAGGCGAAGCCCGTCGCCGCCGCGACGTCGAGCCCGGCGAGCGCCTCGTCGACGCCCGCGGCGACCTCCCCGCGGCGCACCGTGACCCAGCCGTGCATCGCGCGCCCCCAGGCCTGCCAGACCGGCAGCCGGTGTTGGCCGCCCACGGCGAGCAGCTCGCGCGCGACCGCCTCCACCCGCTCGACCTCGCCGAGCGCCTGCTCGAGCACGCCGGCGGCGCCGAGCGCGTAGCAGAGCGACAGGGGATGCTCGGCCGCCCGCCCCGCCTCCACGCCCTCGGCCACCGAGCGGCGGGCGGCGCCGATCTCGCCCTGCCAGCCGAGCGTGACGCCGCGCATGGCCAGGGCGACGACGCCCGGCTCCTGGACGGTGAAGCGCGTGTGGCCGCGATGCACCTCCGGGTCCCACAGCGCGACCGCGCGGTCGAGCCGCCGCCGCGCCTCGTCCAGGTCGCCGAGCAGGAACGCGCTCGTGCCCAGGAGCACGATGCCCTCCATCGGCACCTCCTCGGCCCCCGACGCCTCGACGATCCGCTCCAGCCGCTGCGCGAGCGCGTGCGCGCGGGGCGGCTCGCCCGAGCCCAGCGAGAACGCGATCAGGCCGTAGAGCGCCGGCACGATCCGCGTCGACTCGTCGAGCGACCGGCTCACCTCTTCGGCCCGCGCGAACGCCGCGCGGCTCTCGGGCGTGCCGTACCCGGACAGGCCCATGTGCGCGGCGCCCAGGCGCAGCTGGAAGACCAGCTCGACCTCGTCGCGCTCCTCGGCGGGCAGCGCCTCGACGAGGGCGAGCCCGGCCTCGAGCTGGCCGAGGGCCTCCGCGTAGGCGGAAGCGCCGAGGGAGGCGGCCGACGCCCGCCGCCAGTGCGGGATCGCCTCGGCCGCCCGGTCGGCGGCCGTGAGGTGCCGCGCGACGCAGTCGGGCGCCGCGAGGACGACGTCGCGGAAGCGCTCGTCCTGCATCGCCTCCGCCACGCGCACGTGCAGCTCACGGCGGCGCGCGTGCAGCAGCGAGTCGTACGCGGCGTCCATGATCAGCGCGTGCTTGAAGAGGTAGCTCTCCCGCTCCCACCGGCGCGTCTCGTAGAGGATCCCCGCGTCGACCAGGCGCGCGAGGCCCGCCCGCAGCCGGTCCTCGTCCATGTCGACGATCTCCGCCAGCATCGCGTAGGGGAACTCGCGGGCCAGGACCGCCGCGGTCTGCGCGATCTCCTTCGCCTCGCCGAGGCGGTCGAGGCGCGCGAGCAGTGAGTCCTGCAGGGTCTCCGGCACGGCGGTGACCGCCGCGGGGTCCTCGAGCCCGCCGGACTCGCGCAGGGTCCGCACGACCTCCTCGATGAAGAGCGGCACGCCGTCGGTGCGCGTGGCCACGAGCTCGGCCAGCGCCGGCGACGCCGGCTCGTCGCCGAGCAGCGCGCCGAGCATCACCTCCGTCTCCATCCGGTCGAAGCGCGCGAGCGTGAGCTGCGTGACGTGGCCGACCTGGTCGCGCTCCGGGACGAACTCGGGCCGGAACGTGGCGACCAGCAGCATGCTCGTCCCCGGCGCCCGGCGGATGAGCCGTCCCAGCACGTCGAGCGTCGACGCGTCGGCCCAGTGCAGGTCCTCGGCGACCACGAGCATCGGCGCGTCGTCGGCGCGGCGGCACACGTCGTCGACGATCGCATCGAGCAGGCGCTCGCGATCGGCGTGCTCCGGCATCCCGGGGCCGAGAGCCTCCTCGACCGCGCGCAGCGGGGTGGACTCGAAGTCGGCCGAGCAGCGGATGCTCAGGCGCGCCGGGCGATCGCCCTCGATGCGCCGCCCCAGCTCCTCGACGAGGCGCGACTTGCCGACGCCGGGCTCGCCGGTCACGAACGCGACCTGTCCCGCGCCCGCGGCCGCGCGGCGCCAGCGCTCGTGCAGCAGCGCGAGCTCGGGCTCGCGGCCGACGAGCGGCGTCAGGCCGCGCGCGGTGGCCAGCTCGAGCTGGTCGCGCACCGCCGTCTCGCCCACCGCGGCGAAGGCGCCGTCGGGCCGGGTGCGCGTCGCGATCCAGCCTCGCGTCAGCCGCTCGGTCGTCGCCCCGATCAGGACGGTGCGCGCGGGCGCCTGCGCGGCCAGGCGCTGCGCCTCGCTGGCCGACGGGCCGACCGCGCCGAAGCTCTCGCCGCCGACGACCGCGTCGCCCGTGTCGACGCCCGCCCGCGCGCCCGCGGCCTCGGCGATCCGCAGCGCGGCGCGGACCGCGCGCAGCGGCCCGTCCTCGTGCGCCGTCGGCCAGCCGAAGTAGGCCACCAGCACCGCGCCGATCTGCTGCGCGACGTGGCCTCCGAGCTCCTCGACGACGGCGCTCGCCGCGGCCTGGAACTCGGTGATGCTCTCGTGCGCGGCCTCGGGGTCGGCGTCGTCGAGCGTGCCCGCGGCCAGCTCGGCCGCGACGACCGTCAGCCGCCGCCGCTCGGGCGCCCGCTCGGCCTCGGGCGCGGCCGGCGGCGGGGAGGGGACCGCGTCCGGCGGCGCCAGCTCGGCGCCCGCGTCGGCCGGCGCCTCGACGCCGCCCACGTCGAGCGCGGGGTCCTGCCGGATGATGCGGTCGTTGAGCGCCTGGAGGTCGGCCGACGGGACGAGCCCGAGCTCCTCGTCGAGCGTGCGGCGGAAGCGCTGGAAGGTCTCGAGCGCCTCGGCCTGGCGGCCGGAGCGGTACAGCGCGAGCATCTGCTGGCCGCGGAGACGCTCGCGCAGCGGGTGGCGGGACAGCAGCGTCTCCAGCTCGGCGACCACGTCGGCGTGGCGGCCGAGGGCCAGCTCCGCCTCGATCCGGTCGGCCAGGCACGTCAGGCGCAGCTCCTCGAGGTGCGCCGACTCGGACTCCGCGAACGGCTCGGGGAACTCGGCGAGCGGCGGGCCGCGGAAGAGCTCGAGCGCCGTGCGGGTCCGCTCCAGCGCGACCTCGGGGTCGCCGGCCGCCAGCGCGGCGCGGCCCTCGCCGCGCAGGCGCGTGAAGCGGACGAGGTCGATCGCCTCGGGCTCGACGACGAGCGCGTAGCCGGGCGGGCGCGTGACGAGCACGTCGGCCGGGAGGACCTTGCGCAGCCGCGACACCGCGATCTGGACCATCTTCACCGCCGTCTCGGGGACGTCCTCGCCCCAGAGGTCGTCCACCAGCCGGTCCACCGCCACGGTCTTGTTGGCGTCGAGGAGCAGCCGCGCCACCAGCGCCCGCTGCTTGCGCCCCCCGAGGGGGATCGGCTCGTCGCCGTCTACCGCCTCGAGCGGTCCCAGGATCCGGAATTCCATGTCGCTGACCTCGGCCCAACGCTAGCGGGACCTACCGGACGGCTACCGGAGAGCAGGCGGCCCGCGGTCCAATGCCCGTCATGAACAGCCACGCCACCACATACCACCTGATGCAGACCCCGCAGCCGTCGGTGAAGAGCGAGTCCGCGCCGCTCGTGATCACGATCCTCGGCATCGTCGCCCTCGTCCTGATCGGAGCGCCCATCGCCTGATCGCCTCGTACCATTCATTGCATGCCGACGCGCGTTCACGGACGCCTGCTCGCCGGGGAGGCCGGCGAGATCGTCGGCGTGTCGGGAACGACGATCGGCCAGTGGGCGCGGCACGGCTACATCCGGCCGTCGCAGTCCGCCGAGCTGCCCCACGTCTACAGCGTCGAGGACGTGGGGGAGGCGGCGATCGTGGCCACGCTGCTGCGGCGCGGCGTCCGCCACGCCGACGTGCGCCGCGCGATCGAGCGCCTGCGCTCCTACGGCGAGTGGCCGCTCTCCGAGGCCCGCCTCGCCACCACCAGGGCCCAGAGCGGCGCGCGCCCGGAGATCGTCCTCGAGGAGGGCGGCCGGCGCTTCCTGCTGACCGATCGCGGCTGGCAGCAGGTCGTCGTCGCTCCGCCGGCCGAGGAGGTCCGGCTCCGCCTGCGCCCCGCGGCCTGACTTGACTTCACCCTCCGGCCGGGGGAGGGTCGTTCCCTTGCGCCGCTTGGGCTGGATCGCGGTTGTCCTCCTCGCCCTCTGCGGTGCTGCTGCTCCGGGGATCGCCGGCGCCGCTGACTGGCGGCCCACGTTCGAGCTGGAGGGCCCGAGCGAGAGCCTGGACGACGCCGACGTCGCAGTGGGGCGCAACGGCGACGCGGTCCTCGTCTTCTCGCGCGACGACGGGGAGAGCACGCTGGCCGTCTTCGCGCGGTGGAGCGTGGGTGGCGGCGCGTTCTCCGATGCCGTGCGCATCTCCGAGGCCGGCGAGGAGGCGTACAACCCGCGGGTGGCCGTGGGCGCCGACGGAGCGGCGACCGCCGTCTTCCAGACCGGCGACGCGGCGAACGCCGTCCTGAAGGCGGCGACGAAGCCCGCGGGCGCCGCGGGCTTCGGTGCCCCGGACACCCTCTCGGACCCCGGTGCCTCGGAGCAGCAGGTGGCGGTCGACGACGTCGGCGGCGCGGTCGTCGTCTGGAACCAGGCCAGCAGCGCCGTCCTTGCCTCGTATCGCGACCCCGGCGACTCGTTCACCGACGGCGACGAGATCTCCGGGGGAGGCTCGTTCGGCGACCCGAGCGTCGCTATGGATGCGGCGGGCGACGCCGTGGCGGTCTGGCGTGAGGACGACGGCTCCGACATCCGTGCGGCGACGGCCCTCCGTCCCGCCGGCGGGACGTTCGGTCCGGGGTCGTATCGCTCCGATTCCGGCGACGACGCCGACCTCCCCGACGTCGCGATGAACGCCCGCGGCGACGCGCTCGTCTCGTGGACCCTGTACCAGGGCACCGATACGATCCAGGCCGCGACCCGCCCTGCCGGCGGCGCGTTCGGCGACCCCCTCGACGTCTCGGAACCGCCCGACCACGCCTACTCGCAACGCGGCGCGCTCGACGACGCGGGCAACGCGATCGTCGCCTTCATCCAGGACACCGGCGGAGAGTCACGCGCCAGATACGCCACCGGCGGAGTCGGGAGAGCGTTCTCCGACCCGCAGGACGCCTCCCCCGCGGGCGCCGATGCCGGGAACCCGACGGTGGCGACCGGCGCCGCCGGCCAGGCGATC